>CAYFTH010000006.1:0-47200 GCA_964346075.1 uncultured Fluviicola sp.
TACGCTTCCATCAGCGAGGGATAAATCCCTCGCCGATGCAACCGCTGAAACAATAGTCATACCTCCTGGGTATCCAATCATTATATCTTTATCCATTAAAATAACAGTAGTATCATATAAAAAACAAATTGTACCGTGTACTTTATTATCACTTCTTGCTGAGCGTAACGTTTTCCGGATGAAGAATTCAACATAATGATTTTTTTAGATCCTCAAACGGGCTCTTGATTTTCTTTCTATTTTTGAATCATGACGTCACAAGTAATCGGTTATTTCTGCGTATCCAATAGCTGGGGAGGTTTGGAAATGAATCAACTCAGGAATGCTGCCTGGATGAAGAAAAGAGGGCATCGCGTTGTGGTTCTGGGGTTAGAAGGCTCCAGAGTCGTGCAAGAGGCTGAGAATGCCGGAATTGCTGTCGATCACGTCAGACAGCACAAGAAATATTATGATTTTAAACGAGCCATCCAGTTAAAACGCCACATTAAAAATAAGGCTATCACTCATCTCATTTTGAGAGACCCCAAGGATATCAGCCTGGGTGTTACGACGAAGCGGCTTCTTGGTGGAACACTTTTTCTAGCTTACTTCATGGAAATGCAGTTGGGTGTTAAAAAGACTGATTTTATTCATACCTGGCGATTTAAAGGGCTTGATCTATGGTCTTGTCCGCTTCATTTTTTAGCTGAACAAGTGAAATCGATGACAACGTTTCCTCATGAACGTATCCAAGTCATTCCTTCAGCCATGGACTTATCAAAATTTGATGCTATTCCAAACCAGACCGAGGCACGTAAACAATTGAACCTACCGCAAGAGAAGGTAATTCTAGGGCTTGTAGGACGATTCGATCCTTTCAAAGGGCACCAATTGCTACTGGATGCTTATGAGATGTTATCCGATCAGTTGCAGAACAAAGTTGCTCTGGCCTTTTTAGGAGAACCAACAGTTCCCGATGTTGACAATTTTTACGATGACTTGATGAGTCGTATCCAGGAAGATACTTTTCAATCAACCGTTCATATTTTACCTTTTCGACAAGATGTGGAAACATTCTATGCTGCTATCAACTGTTTTGTCATGGCTTCAAAAGCGGAAACTTTTGGAATGGTAACCATCGAATCAATGGCTACAGGGACACCCGTTATTGGTTCTAATGCAGGAGGTACACCTGAATTGCTCGGAAATGGAGATCGCGGTATTCTTTTTGAATCCATGAACAAAGCATCACTTGCACGTGCCATTGAACAATTCGTCAACGCGCATGATTTGGATTCCAAACAACTCAAATCCTATGTTCGTAAATACAGTCACTTCGAGGTTTGCCAAAAAGTTGAGCAACACTTAAGATTCACCTCACGTAAATGAACGATTCTTCTATTTTCACGATTTATCAGTATTTATCACCTCATTAAAAATGCAGCCTGGCGAACGATAAGGTATTTAACAGAAATTCTCTTCCGCTACAAAACACCAAACTATTACTAACTTCGTTAGTTCTTTAAGAGTTATGATCCTTCGTCGTATCACATTTCTGCTGTTGGTAGTTCTTTCTACGCTGTTTTGCCCTGTTTACGGTCAGGAAAGCAATTTGGTTATCCGCAGAATCGCTCAACCTCAAGACACTGTGGTACTAGACAGCATGACTATCTACCCTGCATCGTTGCGTGTCTACTGCCAGGATAAAAAATACGATACCACCGATTTTTATTTTAATGAAAACACACAACAATTTTTTGTATCTCAGCCGTGTTCAGACAGTCTTGAGCTCGTTTATCGGCATTTCAATTTCAATCTAACCACACCATATCAACTGATGGACACCAGTTTGATATTCGATAATAAAGGGGATGAAAAGGAGTATTATTTTGAACAACCGTCCACACAAACAGATTTTTTCGGTGGAGAGTCAATTCGAAAATCAGGTAGTATCTCGAGGGGTGTGAATTTTGGCAATAGCCAGGACTTGTCAGTCAATTCTACGCTAAACCTGCAATTATCGGGAAAAGTCGCAGACAATATGGAGATCCTGGCCACGGTTACTGATGATAATTTACCCATTCAACCAGACGGTAATACCAATCAACTGCAGGAGTTCGACCAAGTCTTTATTCAACTTTTCGGCGATCAATATAAAATCATTGCAGGAGACTTTTGGTTAAAGAAGCCGAAAGGTCATTTTATGAATTATAACAAACGAGCGCAAGGCTTATACGGACAATATCAATGGGAAAACGATAGGGGTGATCAATGGAAAATACAAGGAGCCGGAGCATTATCAAAAGGTAAATTTGCCCGTAACACCATTCAGGGAATTGAAGGTAATCAGGGGCCTTACCGCCTTCGCGGAAATGAAAACGAACCTTTTATTATTGTATTGTCGGGAACTGAAAAAGTGTACCTGGATGGTAAATTGATGAAAAGAGGTCAGGAATTTGATTATGTGATCAATTACAACACTTCTGAAATTACATTTACTCCTCGCCATCAAATCACCAAAGATGTCCGAATTGTTGTTGAGTTTCAATATACTGATCAAAACTATGCCCGTTCGCTGTTCCAGGCAAAGACGGAGTACGAGGGAGAAAAATTGAATTTTTGGCTTAACATGTACAGCGAACAGGACGCCAAAAATCAAACCATACAGCAAGATCTCAGTCAACAAGAGCGCCAGCTATTAAGCTCCATCGGTGACAGCCTGGAACTTGCCCGGTCTTCATCAATTGACAGCATCGGATTTGTCGATAATCAGGTCACCTATAAATTAGTCGATTCGGCTGGATATGATTCCATACTTGTCTACAGTGTCGATCCTGATTCAGCCATTTACCGCGCCACATTCACCCAGGTAGGGCAAGGAAATGGAAACTACGTATTTGACCGGTTCACCGCAACAGGTCGAGTCTATAAGTGGATACCTCCCGTGGGCGGTGTTCCTCAGGGAAATTTCGAACCATCGCGCTTAATCGTTACGCCAAAAAAACGATCCATGATTACTGCTGGAGCCTCCTATCAATTGAATAGCCAATGGAAATTACAGAGCGAATGGGTGACGACCAATAATGACCGCAACACCTTCTCTTCACTCGATAGCGATGACGATCGTTCTTTTGGGAACTTCACGACGTTGGAAGGTAAATTCAGGCCAGGGAAGGGTGAACAAGACAAATGGGAGATTGGAACTGAAGCAGGGTTGGAATACCGATCTGAAAACTTTGTATATATCGAGCGATATAGAGGAGTTGAATTCGATCGCGACTGGAATATTCGCGGAAGAGACTATCGCGGATATCAAGCGCTCGGAAATTTAACAGGCGGACTGAAGCACGACGATTTTGGTCAAATGAAGGTCGAAGGTCAAAACCTCACTGTGGGCAATGACTACCAAGGTAATCGTGCCCGTTTTACCGGAGACTGGAATCAAAATGGTTTTCGTGCTGATTGGGACGGTAGCTTTCTAAAGGCACGCAGCGACAATGAAAATACATATCTGCGGCATATCGCCGACGTCAGTCAAAAATTGGGACCAATAAAGATCGGGTTTAAAGATGATCACGAATTGAATCGCTTTGTAGCATCCGATTCGCTGTTGCGCCCATCGTCCTATCAGTGGTACGACTGGCAAGTATATATAGCTAGTGCAGACTCAGCTAACAATCCTTTTAAGGTGTTTTATCGCGAACGTTACGATTGGAAAAGCGACAGCTCCCAACTTCAACGTGCCGCAAGAGGGCGCTCTGTAGGCGCCGATTACGAATGGGTTTCCACGAAGAATTCCAACCTCAGCACTATGGTAAGTTACCGTCAACTGGAAATTGAGAATGAACAAATTATAGACGCCACACCCGAAAACACATTTTTAGGACGCGTTGATCACCAGCTAAAATTACTTAAAAACGCTTTGACGATCAATACTTTTTATGAAGTCGGTTCAGGCCTGGAGCGCAAAAAAGAGTTTTTGTACATACAAGTAAATTCGGGGCAAGGAGTTTATACATGGAATGATTACAATGGTGACGGCATAAAAGATTTAAATGAGTTTGAAATTGCACAATATACGGACCAGGCAGATTACATCCGCGTATTTACGCCCAGCGATGAATATGTGACGACTTATTCCAATGAATACAACCAGAGTGTTTTTTGGCGTCCAGAACGCATTTGGTCCAACGAAAAAGGATTCAAGCGTCTCATGGCTCGATTTTCCAATCAAACCCGTTTTCGCGTCAATCAAAAAACGTCAGATCAGACCGCGGACACTTACAATCCTGTACAACGACACATCAGTGACACCAGCTTAATCAGCTACAATTCTACCATTCGTAATACATTGTTTTTTAATCGGACCAACCCTATCTTCGGGGCCGATTATACGGTATCAGAAACAGGCTCTAAGACTTTATTGGCAAATGGTTTCGATGCACGTCAGGCAGCCTTTCATAAATTGGGATTTCGTTGGAACATCAAGAAAAAATTCACTGTACAATCAGCTATTGAAACCGGCGAAAAAATATCAGAAGCTGACTATACAACAGGTCGTAATTATGCGATCAGCTATAAAAAAATCGCACCAGAATTCATTTATCAACCCAACACCAAATTTAGAATAGCACTATTATCACGCTATGAGGAGAAAAATAATGATGACAAATACGGTGGAGAAGTCGCTATTGTCAGGGAATTAGGGGCTCGTCTAAAATTGAATCAAGCTGAAAAGGGAAGTTTACAAGGCGAGTTTAAAACGGTAAACATTGATTATACAGGTACGGGAAATAATGCGCTCGCATTTGAAATGCTGGAATCATTGCAAGCAGGCGTCAATTACACGTGGAACTTGCGCTATCAACGCAGCTTATCGAACAATCTCCAAATCAGCGTTCAATATAACGGACGAAAATCAGAAGAGAACGAAACCATTCACGCCGGCGGTGTTGAAGTGAGAGCTTTCTTTTAGTTGATGGGCTGCGTACTCAGCGGTTGATTAACGCAATAGATTCACATGTCCAACCATCGCTTCCTTATTGCCTTCGGTATCCTCGTATTTAATCTTCCAAACATAGGTACCGTCTTTACAAGGCTGACCATTATAAGTTCCATCCCATTGGGCATTAAAATCATCCGTTTCAAAGACGCGTTCGCCCCAGCGGTTATAAATTTCCATATAGAATGTTTCGATATTTCCACCTTTCACAGAAAAATACTCATTGTATTCATTTCCATCAGGTGTAAAACTGTTGGGGACATAAATAATACCTTCGAAACTGATACGTACGGCATCCTTTGCTCTACAACCATTTTGATCAATGTAAAGCACTCGATAGGTTATTGATTCAGGCGGGGTAGCAATTGGAGATTGACAATTTACACACGATAAATACTCTGTTGGCGACCAGGTAAATGATCCGTGCTCATTATTTGTCGAAGCATTCAACTCTACTTCATCACCAGCAAAACCGTAATAATCGGCACTGGTTTGCACGTATGGTTTAGGGTAATGTTCAATTTTAACGTCCGCTGTTTCAGAGCATCCATATTCATCAGTCACCACGACCTCATAAGTCAGCGGATATTTGGGCTGAGCAACGGTTGAATCGGAAGTTGGGTCCTCTACACTTTGTGATGGTTTCCATTCATATTCTACACCTCCGCTGGCCCATAAATTAACGGGTTCTTCGGGGCAAACAATCGTGTCATTGCCCGCCTCTGGAAACACCTCAATCACATCAATAAATGTACTATCCGGAACTGTTCCGCAAGGATTGGTAAAATCAACATAATACCATCGATCAACAGTTGTAGAGATAATCACAGTAGACCCTGAGGTTGTATTAATATCCGTGTTGGGAGACCATTGATAAGTCGGAGCGCCATCTGCCACTACCTGAACTTCGTCTCCTTTACAAACGGGAACTGTATCCGGTAATACAGGTTGAGGAACATCCTGAAATACTTCAATAAAAATCGTTTCTACGATGGTACACCCTTCCACGGTGTATATTTCTACTTCGTATTCTGTATCTATTTCCGGAGCGACTATAGCAGTATCTGGTGCGGGTACGCTTACAATATCATTCGGATCGAACCAACTATAATCCACTCCTCCCGTTGACCACAGCGCGACGGTATCTCCTTTACAAATCATCAAATCATCCGTAGCATCGGCATTTCCGCCATACGTTTCCAACGTAACCGTAAGTGTGTCTGTTCCACAACTATCCGAAACGATCACTGTAAAGACCGTTGTTGAATCTACGGTAGCCGTAGGATTAGCAATTGAAGGATCGTCGAGTACGCCAGCAGGGCTCCATTCATAAAACTCACCTCCAGAAGCCTCCAACTGATAAGGGGTTCCCGGACAGATAGGATCTGGCGGTATGCTCACAGCACCCTGAAATTCAGCAATGACGATATCAATGTAACTCGTATCAGGTTCGTAACAACCATTCGTATCGCTCACTACAAAAGTGACCTGATAATTACCGGGAGTGGTATAAAAATGAACCGGTTCTTGAGCGGTACTCGTATTACCATCTCCAAAATCCCAGAAGTAAGCATTCCCATTTTGAGAATTATTAGTGAAAGCAACAGAATCAGGTATACAAACAAAAGGATCTGGTGCAGAAACAGCTGATTGTATATTACTTAAATCAAATTTCCAGGCAGCCAAATTACAATTAGAACTTGCGTTATTGGGAGCATACACACCTGGTGTTGTCGTAAACCCATTAGCATTTCCACCAAAACCGCCACAGACCGCATGGTAAATCCTTCCTTTTTTATCAAAACGACTCGTTCCACCATCCACGTGATTTGCACTACTCGTCGTACCTCCCATGAAAGTGGCATAATTCAGCTGAACGGCGTTCTCATCAAGCACAGCTACGTAAAAATTATTTCCATTTGTCGTAGCTTGATAAGCGTCATTAGTAACTGGAAAACCACTCGATGTACTTGAAGAAGTTGGTCCAGATTGATTCGTTATTCCTCCCCATCCGGCAAAGTAAATCTCATTACAATTTGACACTAAAAATGCCGTCGGTGAAATTTCAACGACTCCATTTCCTCCACCCACAACTGTACTCCAAAGTCGATTCGACAAATCGGTGGAATACTTTTGAATAAATTGGCCTGAATTCGGGTTGTTATAGACGCCACTCGAGATTGGAATATTACCGTTAGACTGACCAAATACATAGACCTCATCCGCTATATCCAGCTGAACAAAATATGTTTGATCGTAGTTAGCGGTTCCCACATAAGTTCCCCCTAAATTATTTCCGTTTGCACCATCTAAATGCAAGATGTAGCCGTCTGATGTACCTCCTTGAAAAGTATTTGTCTGACCTCCTGATAGTGGCATATTACTCGATTGCGTACCACCACTCACATATACATCACCCGTTGAAGAAGTTTGAAGCGCATAGCTGGCATCGTCGTTGCTCCCCCCAACGTAGCTCGACCAAACAATGTTGGTCAATCCATCATTTAACCGTGCGACTACTCCATCCTGACCTCCATTATTCGTAGTTGAGAAACCATTCACTGCGGGGAAATTATTGGACCTCGTAGTACTGGCTAATAATACATCGCCATTATCGGCGATAATGATTTCTCCCCTGAACTGATCGCCGTAGTTATAGTCCATAGCACTAATATTCAACCCATCATTACCAGAACCGCCCAGATAAGTACTCGACAGCAAAGCCGTACCATCCCCTTTTAACCGAGCAACGAAAATATCTGCACCATTAAAAGTTAATGAATTCTGCGTTGTGTTCGTACCGCCCGCAAAAGCTGATTGAATGGCACCAGTAGTGATCGGAAAATTATTAGAGCTTGTCACTCCAATGATGTAGAGTTCCTTATTATCATTCGCCACAATCGAATTCGGCGTTTCATTTCCCGCTCCCCCCAAATAAGTTGAATAAAGTAAGCCTGTCCCGGTGCTGTTAAATTTGGAAATCCCAATATCGAAACTCAGCGCGCCTTGACCGCCTGCATAAGAATTATCATAGGCACCTTGAGTAACAGGATAGCCATTTCCAAAAACAATTCCACCACCAAATAAATTACCATCATCATCGGGAGCAGCAGTAAAACCCCAGTTATCGGATGTTGAACCAGAAAAGGTCGAAAAAGTCAGACTTGGATCAATGATCAACCGCTGCGTCGTATCGTAACCATTGGGAAGTTCAAAACGCAACACTCGATCTTGCAGATCAAATTGAGCATCAACTTTAGTCTCCTGACCTTCTTCTTCATTCCACACTGAAAGATTTTTTTCTACAATAGGACCAAAGCGCGTCATGATTTCACCGCGATCTTTGGTATAATTGAGCGCCTTTGCTCCACGGTGTTCAATTTCAATCACAGACGGGTCTGCTCCCGGTGCTACATCAAATGCGTATTTGATCGCGTCTTCCTTCATGGCAACAATGAGATCAATGTCTTCGTAAAAATCTACGAGTCGAACAGTCTCATACGCATAGACCTTAGATGCCCATCGCGACGGATCCTTTCCGAGGTAATAGTTGCGATAATGTGAAGAGCGATTTTCTTCGATGACTTCTCCGTTCCACGAGGAATTTTTAAATATCGAATGAATCGTGTGCCGCTTCAACACCTGCGAAGTTTCATTCGTTTCATCTTGCGCTGATTCTCCTTCATGAGCATGAGCGTAGAGCTCGTGGGCATTGTGGAAGTCGTAGGTAAAACGATCTGACTCGAGATAAAAAGCACCCTGACCAAGTTCAACTTTATACAATATGCGATCGTCCCACTGTCCTTCATTGGGATGCAGGTATACATCAGACTGACTCATAGAGAAGTCTCCTATCAACCATACAAACACAATAAACAGCGCGAATCGCAACATATATCAAATTTACAATAATATACTCAAAAACAATAATTTAGTCTGGCATATGTATAACCCTATAGTATCAACTCTAAAAACAGAAAATAGTTGCCTTTTTTGGCAGAAATCTTGACAAATCATCGAAGAAACTGTTTTGTTCACGCCCTTTAAGCGGGGTTCATCGAAAAACTATGGAGAAAACAGACGAAAAGACTATTTTTGCAAAGAAAAATATAGATTCCATGAGCGATCCAATAAAACATGAATGCGGTATAGCACTTTTAAGACTGAAAAAACCGCTCGACTATTATGTAAGTAAATATGGTTCGGCGTTTTACGGCCTGAACAAGATGTACTTGCTCATGGAAAAACAACACAATCGCGGCCAGGATGGAGCAGGTCTCGCCAATATCAAATTAGATATGAAACCTGGCGAACGTTACATCTCCCGCTCGCGTTCTATCGATCAAAAGCCATTACAAGATATCTTCTCTAAAATCAATTCGCGCTTTGAAGACATTGAAGATAAGCACCCCGAAAAATTAAAGGATATTGAGTTCCTGAAAAAAAACGCGGGTTTTACAGGAGAATTATTTCTTGGTCATTTGCGTTATGGCACATTTGGAAAAAACAGCATCGAAAGCTGTCACCCTTTTCTGCGACAAAACAACTGGATGACGCGCAACCTGGTTGTTGCAGGAAATTTCAACCTTACGAATGTTGACGAATTGTTCGATGTCCTGCTGAATCTTGGTCAACACCCCAAAGAGAAGTCCGATACAGTAACAATTTTAGAAAAAATTGGCCATTTCCTGGATATGGATAACCAAAGCCTTTTTGAGCAGTATAAGCAACAAGGTTACAGCAATAAAGAGATCACAGCCAAAATTATTGAGAACTTAGATATAGAAGGAATTCTTAAAAAATCATCTGAAGATTGGGACGGTGGTTACACCATGTCCGGACTATTTGGTCACGGTGATGCGTTTGTACTTCGCGACCCTTCTGGCATTCGACCCGCCTTTTGGTATGAAGATGACGAAGTTTGTGTAGTTGCCTCTGAGCGCCCAGTCATTCAAACGGCATTTGATTTAAAGAAAGAACAAGTTCAGGAACTCACCCCAGGTCATGCCCTCATCGTTCGCAAATCAGGTAATGTCAGTGAAGTCATGATCAATCAACCCCTCGAGCGAGCATCATGTTCGTTCGAAAGAATTTATTTTTCCCGAGGTAATGATTACGACATCTACAATGAACGCAAAAAACTGGGGCAGTTACTCGTCCCTCAGATTATCAAAAACATTGACAATGAATTAGACCAGGCGGTGTTTTCTTTTATCCCCAATACGGCTGAAATGTCTTTCTACGGCATGATGAAAGGCTTGGAGGATTATCTAAATGAAGAAAAAATGGAAGCGATCAAGGCCTTAGATCAAGATGCTTCTGACGATGATCTTCGAACCATTTTATCACGCAAAACGCGATTTGAAAAAATAGCTATAAAAGACGCAAAATTGCGTACCTTCATTACACAAGATGAGTCGCGTGATGACATGGTAGCGCATATTTACGATATTACATACGGGACGGTTGAGCGCGGAAAAGACAATTTGGTTGTAATTGATGATTCTATCGTTCGAGGCACGACACTCAAACAAAGTATTTTGCGCATCTTGGATCGACTAGAACCTAAAAAAATAGTTGTCGTTTCATCCGCTCCTCAAATTCGATATCCGGATTGTTATGGCATAGACATGGCCAGAATGGGTGATTTTATTGCATTTGAATCAGCCATGGAACTACTTAAAGAACGTGGTAAAGGTTTTATTATCGACGAAGTTTATCGCAAGTGTAAGGTACAGGAATTAATGCCGAAAGAACAAATTAAAAATTACGTCAAAGAAATATATGAACCTTTCTCCGCTAACGAAATTTCTGATAAAATTGCTGAATTACTTACGCCTGTCAATTTAAAAGCGGAGGTTAAAATTGTTTATCAAACCATTGAGAACCTACATGAAGCCTGCCCCAACAACAAGGGAGATTGGTACTTTACGGGCAACTACCCCACCCCTGGTGGCAATAAGGTTGTCAACAAAGCATTTATGAATTACATAGAAGGAAGCGATGACCGGGCTTACTAATTAAATGAAAAGACAAACAGCCATATTCTTTTATGTATTGAGTGCTTACGTGGTACTTCAGTTTGTTTGGTGGGGATACCATCTCATCGAACTTTCGAATGCAGTAGCTGAACAAGCGAACCAACCCAATCGCATATTGATGATTATTGGAGAAGGTAGCGTATTTTTTCTCATTCTTTTATTAGGCTTATGGAAAATTCGGAATTCGATCCAGAAAGATTTAGAGCTGTCTCAACGCCAGAGTAATTTTTTACTTTCCGTAACGCATGAATTGAAAACGCCTCTTGCCTCTAACAAACTCTACCTTCAGACCTTGCTGAAACGTGAAAACCTGACACGCGAGCAACAACTGGATATACTTAGCCGAGCCATTCGCGAAAACAAAAGGCTCGAAAACATGATTCAAAATATACTAACCGCTACGCGTATAGAAAACCATAAATTAGAACTTCATCACGAAAATATCGATTTAAGTCAATTTTTACGTGAAACCACTTTGAATTGGGCAAATCAACGAACAACTGTTGAACTCAATTTAGAAGAGCATGTTTTTGCCCGCGTCGATCGCTTTGTAATAGAAACTGTTTTATTAAACTTATTGGACAATGCGTTGAAATATGGCGGTAAACAGGTCGGAATTACTGTCTATCTCAAAAAAAACGAAAATGGAATTAGTTGGGGGGTAAAAGACAACGGGCAGGGAATTCCGAAAAAATTTAAGGATGCTATTTTTACTAAATTTGTTCGCATCGGAAACGAAGAAACACGACTGGAGAAAGGTACCGGTTTGGGGTTATATATTGTAAAAAGCCTTATTCAAGCTCACGGCGACAACATAGAGTACCTGGATAGTGAGTCCAGCGGTGCGCACTTTAAAATTTCAATGGACCATGATGCATAAAAATGTAGGACTTATTATACTAGACGGATGGGGGATTGGCGATAAAAGCAAATCGGACGCCGTCTATAATGCGCACACACCCGTGATGGATGGACTCATGAAAAAATACCCGCAATCTCAGCTCCTCACTAGCGGAGAACACGTAGGTCTCCCCAAAGGACAGATGGGGAATTCAGAGGTAGGACACCTTAACATCGGTGCCGGGCGAATCGTTTATCAAGAATTAACGCGTATCAATAAATCGATTGAAAACGGTGATTTTTTTGATATACCTCTGCTCAAAAACACACTGTCAGAGGCGGCGCAACACAACAAAAAAGTGCACCTTTTCGGGCTCGTTTCTGAAGGAGGGGTTCACAGCTCTCAAAAACATTTACATGCACTCTGCGACATGATTGATCAATATGATATTGAGCAGGCATACATACATGGGTTCACTGATGGGAGAGATTGTGATCCCAGGAGTGGAAAGGAGTATTTCGACAATTTACAGGAGCATATTGCAGACACAACTATTGAGATCGCAACTATTATAGGACGCTATTTTGCAATGGATCGCGACAACCGCTGGGAGCGCATTGAAAAAGCGTATAATCTGTTAGTACATCAAAAAGGAACATCATTCAATTCCGTAGCTGACGTTTTTGACCATTGGTATGAGCAGGAAGTCACAGATGAGTTTATAGAACCGAGCTTTATACAACGTGAAAAGAACACTACCATTAACGAGGGAGATGTCGTGATTTGCTTTAATTTCCGAACAGATCGTCCGCGAGAAATACTTACAGCGCTGACGCAACGTAAGATTGAAAATTATCACATGACTCCACTGCAGCTCACCACACTAACCATGACAGCCTATGATGATACTTTTCGCAATGTAAATGTCATTTTTGAAAAAGCAAATATCCGTGACACCCTGGGAGAAGTATTAGAAAGCGCAAAAAAAACGCAAATCCGCATAGCGGAAACTGAGAAGTACCCACATGTTACGTTCTTCTTCTCTGGTGGTCGCGAACAACAATTCAATGGAGAAAAACGCATTCTCGTCAATTCGCCACAAGTGGCAACGTACGACCTTCAACCAGAAATGAGTGCACATGAAGTTACATCACGCATGAACCAGGCTATGAATAACGACTCACCAAATTTCTTCTGCCTCAATTTCGCCAATCCGGATATGGTGGGACACACAGGGACTTATGATGCGATTGTAAAAGCAGTAGAAACGGTAGACTCTTGTTTGGGTAAAGTCGTTGAAACGGCTGAAAAAAATGATTATGAATTGCTTATAATTGCTGACCATGGAAATGCTGATTTTGCCATAAACGAAGATGGATCTGCCAATACAGCACACTCATTAAACCCCGTTCCGCTCGTTTTGGTCACTCATGACAAGTTGCGACTGAAGCATGGTATTCTCGCTGATGTAGCTCCTACAATATTAGAACGTATGAGACTCGAACAGCCTCAATCAATGACCGGCGAATCACTCATTCAAAAATAACAACTCAATAAAAAGAGCGGCTACCTGATTTTCAGACAACCGCTCCTTTCGATTAAACACTAATTAGCTGATTATTCAGTATCTCGAACGAGCTGAACAAAGCCATGTTCTTTTACAATCTCTCCGTTCTCATCTTCAGCTTCGAATTTGTAGAAGTAAGTCCCGTCAGAGCATGGTTTACCATCGTTGTTTTTCTCACCATTCCATCCCTCATCGGCATTTGTAGTTTTAAAAACAACATTCCCCCAACGGTTGAGAATTACCATTTCAAAGTCCTCCTCATTCACCATATTTAGGATAAATTCATCATTCGTTCCATCGCCATTAGGTGTAAAAACATTCGGTAAGTCATAGGTTAAAGGATTGACTAAAATCACCAACACTTCGGCAGAAGCTTGATTCGTGCAAGCCCCATCAGAAACCGTTAGATTTACAGTGTAAACTCCCGGTTCATCGTATGTGACGTTTTGACTACTCAAATCATTTACCGTTTCCGTTTCACCGTTTCCGAAATCCCATTCGTAGGTCGTCGCGGCATCAGAATTATTAACCAGGGTAACGTTTAAAGGAGCACTTCCCTGATTGGGATTCGCTACTATATCTGCATTGGGAGGAGGTGTTTGTTCTACAAAAATACTATCCTCTACTTTACACACATCATCTTCAATGCTGAAGTAATACCACCCTGATGGTCGGTTATTCCATACAGAGGCCCCATAATTCACCGTGCTCGTATCGCCGGGTCCGGACCAATTATAATCAGGCGTACCTGTAAACCCACTTCCCTGACCACTTACTAAACCATTTGGTATTCCGCAGTCTGCTGAGTCCATCATCACCGTATCAATTTGCAAGGTTTGATCCATAGTTACGAAAGAGGTATCGGTTCTTTCAAAACCACAATCATCTGTTACTGTTACGATAACCTCATTTAGACCCTGTTCCAGGCCATTAATCCAGGCGCTCGTATCCGTTGAACCATTTGGCCAATCGTAAGCATAAGGCTCAAAACCATTCTCTGGTTCCGTGTACAGAAAAGCAGAATCAGTAAGACAATAAAGCGTGGTATCGTTTGACGTCGTGATGTAACCAGGTGGTTCATCAGTAATGTAATAAGTGAGATCAGAATAAACGGTATCACCACAATCCGTTATCGTCACTGTGGAGATGGTCACTTCTTCAATCGGTTCATCAACTCCATCCGCTGTCGGAGCGAGAACAAAAGTTAAGGTATCCTCCCCTGGGAGGAAGGTAATAGAATCACCAGGTACTAACTCATCATAGTCATCATTCACTGTTGCACCTCCTGAATAAGTAATATCAGTGGTGATGGTATCATTCGGATCAACTCCTACCGGACGAATAAAGTCAATGAATAATTCCGAACAACCTTCAACGAGAAGGCTATCCAAGGCGTTTGTAGTGTTTACACCATTTTCTGAAATTTCTACAGCACCAGAAGTAAAAGATTCGGCCTCAAGAAAAACGCCAGAGTCCAATCCCGTATCGAAATCATTAGATACCGCTAATTTAATATGAAATGTATCCTGACAAGAGAGATCAGCAGTTGCCGGAAGGACAACAGTGCTCCCACCAAACGAACTCATAACACCTGTTGAATTGCTGAAAATGGTGTTATTAGTGGTTGTAAAGTAAACCGAATTTGACTGCCAATTGGGATCGGCTGCTGCACATGTACTTGGAGTTCCTGAAGAACCAGCAGTACCTGAGTTTACGGTATTAATCGCAACAGGTATATTTCCTCCAGGGATAGTGGCAATATTTTCAGCATTATTACTAAATGGACCGTTAATTCCAGGTCCGGAAAGAAAGAAGCCGAAAACATCATTATAGTTACTACAAACGTAAGTGGGATACTCGGTAGATGCAAAAATATAATTGAAAGATAGTGTATCTCCAGTTGGTACAAAATCAAATTCGATGATCGCACCATTTGTATAACTTCCACCCGTTAAGGTCGCTAAATCCGGGTCAGTAAGATTCGGGCCATCAGTAGACATCAGAACACCTTCAGCCAGGGGGAAACCAGAATTATTTTCATCAAATTCCACAACGTTACCTTGCTGATTGTTTGCATCCGCAGCACTGCCATTATAGGTGATGTTAAAAGCATTAATACCTGCACCCAACAAAATATCTTCTACCGCCTGAACGGGAGTAATATTATTATTCGTCGTTATCTGGGCCTGTAAACCAAGGCTTAACAACATGAATGATGCAATTAGAAGAACACTATTTTTATCTAACATAATAAAAGTAAATTTTGCTTTGTATAATTTAGACGCTTAACGACCTCAAATGGTTGCATGAATTAGCCCTTAAATTTAATTCACCGCAAAAAATGCAGTTGCATGCTCACCTGCGTCAAAAAAAACAATGAAAACCCGATTTTTGTCGAAAATAATCACCTAAAATTAAGGCAGATGTGCGAAGACGACTATTTATTACTTTTTCGGATGGTTTATCATTGGTCTGCACCAGAAATAGTGGATATTTTATAATTTTACAAAAAACTGAACACATGGAAAAAACACAACAATTTATTCAAGATAATAAACAACGATTTTTGGATGAGCTTTTTGAATTATTGCGCATCCCTTCAATTTCGGCAGATCCAGCACACAAGGGCGACGTTCAGAAGGCTGCGAATAATGTAAAGCACCACTTAGAGTCAGCAGGAGCTGACAATGTTGAAGTATGTTCTACTGCTGGTCACCCAATCGTTTACGCTGAAAAAATTGTGGATCCTTCACTGCCAACTGTTTTGGTATATGGACATTACGATGTTCAACCTGCAGACCCGGTTGATTTGTGGGATACGCCAGCTTTTGAGCCTGTGATACGTAAAACAGACGTGCATCCCGAAGGTGCTATATTCGCCCGTGGCGCATGTGATGATAAAGGCCAAATGTTTATGCATGTAAAAGCGCTTGAGGCGATGATGAAAAGTGGAGAAATGCCATGCAATGCTAAATTTATGATTGAGGGTGAAGAAGAAGTTGGTAGTGAAAACCTGGAAATATTCATCAAAGAACATAAGGAAAAGTTAGCTGCAGACATTATTCTCGTTTCTGACACGGGTATACTTTCGAAAGAGCATCCATCAATCACCACAGGTTTGCGCGGACTCAGTTACGTGGAAGTAGAGGTCACAGGTCCGAATCGCGACCTGCACTCTGGTTTGTACGGTGGTTGTGTCGCTAATCCGATAAACATCTTGTCTGACATGATTGGTCAGCTTCAGGATGATAAAAATAGAGTTACAGTTCCTGGTTTCTACGAAAACGTTGAAATCTTAAGTGACGAAGAGCGCCAAGAAATGGCGCGTGCACCATTTGATGAAGAAGAGTACAAATCGGCCATTGACATTCCTGCAGTGCAAGGAGAAGATGGGTTCTCTACTCGCGAGCGTGGATCCATACGACCTACACTGGATGTGAACGGAATGTGGGGAGGATATATCGGCGAAGGAGCCAAAACAGTCTTACCCTCGAAGGCCTACGCCAAGATATCAATGCGCCTTGTTCCTTTCCAGGACCCAGATGAGATCACGCAAAAATTCAAAACCTATTTTGAAAGTATTGCTCCAGAATCTGTAAAGGTGGAAGTAAAGCCACATCACGGAGCAAAACCTGCCGTCACCCCTATCGATTCCGCAGGGTACAAAGCTGCGAGTAAAGCAATGGAGCGATCATTTGGCAAGAAACCCGCACCCTTGCGCAGTGGAGGAAGTATTCCCATCGTAGCGCTTTTCGAAGAAGTGCTGGGGTTGAAAACAGTGTTAATGGGCTTCGGATTGGATACAGATGCTATTCACTCGCCCAATGAGAATTATGGATTGTTTAACTTCTACAAGGGTATTGAAACAATTCCCTATTTTTATAAGGAATTTGCCGATTTAAATCAATCCAATTAATTAATATGAAGATTTTTATTTTTCGCACCTCTTTGTTTCTATCCCTATTGTTTTTAGTAACGAGCTGTTTTGATCAGCCCGAACTCAAACAGATGGATAATTTCAAAATTGATGAACTCAGCAGCGAAAAAGTACGATTTAATGTGGATTTAGAACTCTTCAACCCCAATGGATACAATTTAAAGGTTCGAAAATCCACATTTGATGTTCACGTGAATGACCAATATATCGGTGTTGCGAAAGTTCTTGAGAAAGTAAAAATCAAACGCAATTCTACGAAGTTTGCGAATGCCGCTGTTCAGATTGATTTTGAAGAGGGGGTGTTTTTCAAACTCCTCTCCATTGCGAAATCGGCGAAACACGTGAACTTGCAATTGGATGGCGTGCTAAAGGCTTCGGCCAGCTTCATACCGGTACGACGCAAAATTGCTTACAAAAAAACACTGAATCTAAAGGATTTTAATTTCAGCAAAATGTTATCCCAATAATCGCTATGTCTCAACATCAAAACGCATTATCAAAATCCAATAGTCCCTATTTACAACAACATGCCAACAACCCGGTCGATTGGGTAGAGTGGAGTGAAGATGCATTTCAAAAAGCAGAAAAGGAAAATAAACTAGTGCTGGTCAGTATCGGATATTCAGCTTGCCACTGGTGTCACGTGATGGAACGCGAATCCTTTGAAGATGAATCGGTGGCTGAATTAATGAACCGTCATTTTATATGTATCAAAGTGGATCGTGAGGAGCGTCCAGACGTGGATCAGGTTTATATGAATGCTGTGCAACTCATGACCCAGCAAGGCGGGTGGCCTTTAAATTGTTTCACACTACCCGATGGAAGACCGATATACGGTGGCACCTATTTCCCGAAAGAACAATGGACTAATGTGCTCGACAAACTTTGGGAGACCTACGAAGAGAGTCGCGAAAAAGTAATGCAATATGCTACAAAACTAACGGAAGGAGTTCAGGTGTCAGAACTCGTAGAAAAAGTAGAAATGAAGCCTGATTTTGAGGCTGAAGTAATCCAGTTGCTCGTAAAGAAATGGAAACAAAATTTCGATTTTGACAATGGAGGAAATCGACGAGCTCCAAAATTCCCATTACCGAATAATTACGAGTTCTTGTTGCGCTACGGATATCAGAATAATGATAATACTGTACTCAACCACGTGCGCCTGACACTGAAAAAAATGGCTCACGGTGGTATTTATGATCAGTTGATCGGTGGGTTTTCCCGTTATTCTGTGGACATGATCTGGAAAGTTCCACACTTTGAGAAAATGCTGTATGATAACGGACAACTCTTATCCTTATACGCTCAAGCCTATCAATATGACAAACAACCGCTCTATGCTGAGGTCATGCGCCAAACTATTGAGTGGCTGGACAATGAAATGAAAGATGAAGAAGGCGGGTTCTTTTCTGCTCTGGATGCCGATTCTGAAGGTGTCGAAGGGAAGTTCTATACGTGGACAAAAGCCGAGCTATCAGCTTTGTTAGGAAATGATTTTGAATGGTATTCCGCATTTTACAACATCAACGATATGGGGTATTGGGAGAACGACCAATACATTTTGATGCGTACACAAACAAAAGCTGATTTCGCTCAAACCCAAGGTTGGGAACTTGACGAGTTTGAGAAGCACCTTGAACGCGCCAACGAAAAATTGCGATTAGCACGCAAAAAACGCGTACGTCCCGGACTCGATGATAAAAAAATAACTGCATGGAATGCGATGACCATCAAAGGGCTCGCTTTGTCAGGTCTGGCATTAAACAACACCGAATACATCGACCGAGCAATCAAAACAGCAGAATGGGTGATCAAGCATCAATTGAAACACGACGGGAGCTTATGGCGAACACGTAAATCCGGTCATTCGAGTATTGATGCTTTTCTTGAGGATTACGCCCATGTGATTGACGCGTTCACGACACTTTACGAAGTTACCTTTAATGAAAAATGGTTGGAGATGGCAAAAGAGCTCCTTTCCTATACGCAAAAACACTTTCTGGACAAATCATCGCGATTATTTTATTTCACCAAGCAAAACAAAGATCTCATTGCGCGAAAAATGGAGATTAATGACAATGTCATACCTGCCTCCAATAGCGTAATGGCCAACAACTTATTCACGCTGGGAAAATATTATCACGACCAACAGTTAATTACCGATGCCAAACAGATGTTAAGTAACATTTACGATCAATTACCTCAATATGGATCTGGGTATTCTAACTGGGCTCTACTCGCATTGAGCTTCAATATGAAGTTTCACGAACTCGCTATTACGGGAACAGACGCCGTTGCACAACGTAGAAAACTCGGACAGCATTATACGCCTCACACTGTTATCGCAGGTGGTAAAAGTAGTCAATTGCCCTTTTTAGCTGATAAATCAACAGCTGACGATACCTTGTTTTATGTCTGTGAAAATTATACCTGTAAGGCACCAGTAAAAACGTTACAAGAGGTTATTGACGAATTAGACGGCTCATGAAATGGTATAGCACACTAAAATTTTATTATACAACCAATGCGTTCGATTTCAGCGCATCATACCGAAGGAAAACAGATTGGTAGTAGTGTCGTTCCGGTATCACCCTCTTAAACCCCGGTAATCAACAAAAGAAAACCAAAGGCTATGCTCACCATTGAAAATACAAAAAACCCAGAAAGATCAACTTCTCCGTTATAGGAATAGTTACTTGATGGTTCAACATCTGAAGGCCTGCTCCGAGATGCTATTAATTCATTGACATAAAACGAATGGCGTAAAACCCTGACATCGTCTCCAGAGTCTGACACGCTGTATGTGACGTAGTTTTCCATGATTAGCGGACTTGCTTCTTTAGTAAAAGTCAATCGTTTTCCTTTTATTCCAACTTCATTATCATTCGTTTTTCGGGCCTTCTCAAATCTTGAACTTTCTAGTTCAGGACAATAATTATAGCGTGAAGTTTTGATCATTTTTGAAGTTGGCGGCAGAAAAGATTCTGATACTTTAAAACTTATTTCCCCTGAATAACTTGAAGGAAGCGTCATGTGTGGTCTTGACTCGAAGGTTCCTTCGCGGTCATAATAAGAACGCGACATTTCATTGCTAATCACCGCAGACTTGGTCCAATCTATCTTTACTGCTTCATCTCCAATATTTTCTATTTCCATAATAACAGGTGTGCAACGACCATTGAACTGATAAGTAATCAGTAAATGATCATCTTTGAAATAGAACTTGTCATTTTTATTTTTATTCAACTTGTCGGTATGAAGTTGAACGTACTGATAATTTGTGCAAGCTGACAATACCAGCCATGCAGCGATAAAAATTAAAAAAGGTGATTTCATGTGATTGATTTTTTGAAGAAATACATCCAACAGCTCGCGTGCATACACTCCGCGTTATTTACTAACTATGCTGCAATATCAGCAACAAAGCGCGTAAATAACTCATCAAACGCTATTTATTCGCTCAAAAACTGATCGTAGAACTCATTAATGGAATAGTTTGTGCCATCGAGCTCTATATTACGAACACCATTTGTCAGTAAAAAACGACTGATAACGCGTCTATTAGAAGCAGTATTATCGATCATATTAATTGTGGCAACTTTCGATTCTTCGTTAAAAGAAACCTCGAAATAATCCGTATAATAAGACGCCGATTTCTCAACTGATTCAGCATCGGCAGACTGCGGTAAAATAATTTCCATTTGCCCCTTTGCTACCTGCTTTTCAAAAGCTGCAGCAGAACCTTCGACTTTGGCAACCTGCGCGAAAGTGGTTGATACTGCAACAAACAAACCTATTAATGTCATTAAACTTTTCATAGCACCGTGTTTTAAACGCTAAAATTGATAATAAATGACTTCAAAACCAAATTTACCGTGCGATTTATCCTGTACAAGTTCAAAGTTCATGCCACATTTTTCTCATATTTGTAAAATTACGCTGAATAGATGGCATGAAACCTTATTTTGAAAAAGATCAAATAGAAGCTGGATGCGATGAAGCAGGACGCGGTTGCCTTGCAGGTCCGGTGGTAGCTGCAGCCACTATCTTGCCAAATGACTTTTACGACCCAACGCTCAACGACTCTAAAAAGCTTACTCCTCGAAAAAGACAGCGCCTGGTACCCATCATTAAGGACGAAGCTATCGCCTGGAGTGTTGCATTCGTTCACCCGCGCCAAATCGAGGAACTCAATATACTGAATGCGAGTTTTGCCGCAATGCACCAAGCAATTAGTGAATTAAAACAACAACCTTCTTCCCTGCTGATCGATGGAAATAAGTTTTTGACGTACGACGGGATACCACACCATTGTATTATTCAAGGAGATAGCAAATACGCCTCTATTGCTGCAGCCTCAATACTTGCTAAAGAAGCTCGCGATGATTACATGCGAAAGTTGCACGAAAAACACCCCGAATACGCGTGGAACAACAATAAAGGCTATCCCACGAAATCACATCGCAAGGCGATTAAGAAATTGGGTCCTACAATCCATCATCGACGCACCTTTCAATTACTTCCACAACTCGAACTGGACATCTGACACTCCTCTTCAACATCTGGATGTTTGATTTTTCCAGCCATGATGAGATTTTATATGTGATAATCCATTAGTTTTGAAAAAAAACGATCATGAAACGCTTTATACTCATCCTGTTGGTTGCTGTTTCTCTCGGGTGGCTGGGGTATGCATCGTACGATTTATTCATCGACAACTCTAATCAACTCACCCCTGAACATGTGTTTTGCAAGGAGGAGCAAGCCGTCATTCTGGTTAATCGTATATCCGAATCAGAAGATGTTCTTTCTATTGCTCGAGACAACGTTTATGCTCCAGTCGTTCCAATGCTCGATAGTTTAAGTTTAAAAATACCTGATCTCCGAATCTTCCTGAGTGCTTCTACCAACAAAATTCTATTCAAAAAAGATACAGATTGGTCGCAGAAAGAAGCCGAAAATATTACACAGTTTTTCAAACAAAACAACGTACATCACCAACGCAGCAAGAACAATCTGCTCATCAGTGATGCAGTTTTCAAATCACCCGATTGCCGGGTAGACTCTACATTCCACTTTTTTCAAGATGCCGATAAAAAAGCTTCGGCCAATTACTGGGAAAAATCAGACGATGGATGGAACCGTACCGATATTTACAATCTGGACAAGGGGTACTTTGAATACCGCAGTGCCGATCCAAACACCACTTATGGTAAGCCCATTCGCGACGTCCCTTATTTTGCGAGCGTGATACCCGAAAATATTGATCAATACATCTTCCGCGAGCGTTTTTACGCATCAGCACATGACACCATCTTTTCCCAAACCATGGCTAGCTGGGTTGACAAAGGATTTGTTGATATCACTTACAAAGGTGAACGCGTTCTTTTTAGTGACTACCGATCAAAGCAAGAGCCGTCGCTTATACTTATCGAAAAATCGACACATGAGGATTCCATAAAGATGCACGACAACCTTCACTCCTTCACCGGATTCCAGCTTACAAATGACTTTCCTGCCTCGGACTCCTCACGCATTTATGTGGGTCAATTAGAAGACAAAGTCTTTTTTACCGAAAATCGTCGCATTGCACAACAAATCTTAGTTGATTATCAACTGGGAAGAACCATTGCCACACAAAAGAAAGTTCAAAAAGCATTTTTTGGAGGACTACCTGCGGAAGTTAATTACCGCAGTATAAGTCCCAGGGAAAAGAAGAGTAATACGTGGAAATCGCATTTGTTATTTCAAGTCAGTACACGTCCTCCAAAAGCTCAAGTACTCAATGAAGACAATAGCACATGGTCGTATAGTCCAGCATTCAAACTCGATCAATTTACGCCGATTCCTGATCATTTAAGAAATGGGACATCGCTTTTTATATACGATGACCAGGGAAACTATGAATTATTAGGCCCCAATAGTATATCTATCTGGTCCGGCAGTATCGGAAATAATATTCAAGGTCAGGTAAAAGTGGTCGATGTTTTTGATAATGACAAGCATCAACTCTTGTTTCGAACAGAGAACAAGGTCCACCTGATCGATTTGAATGGCAACAGCGTTGGAGGCTTTTCTTATAAAAGTGAACACCAATTGACAAGCGCTATCAGTGCGTTTGTATGGAATGGCACCAAACGGTTTTTAGTCGGTACAAAAAAAGGGGAAGTGGTAATGATTAATAGTTCCGGGCAGGAGCTCAACATCATTCAAGTATCTTCTCAACCAATAGACCAAACACCTTTTGCCTTGAATATTGATGGTAATTTACGTACCTGGGTGATCGATAGTGAGGCGAGACAATTTATGGGTTACCTTGAAACACCCGCTGCGGCTGAGCGATTAGGCAAAACCAGTGGAACTCACTTCGTAAAACACCAGAGCGAAGTCGTCGGATATTACACAAAAAATGAAGAGGTATTTGCACTAGGACATAAAGACGCAGAAGCCAACTTCAGAGGTAAAGGCAAGTTAAAAAGTGTGGATGATCAATACGCATATATCCAAAGCAACAACACCATTAAAGTGCTTAATCACGATGGAGAAATGGTATTCACCATCGGATTACCTTACAACGAAGTTAGTCATTTAAAAGCATTTGAAGCGAACAATACACTTACACTCATAGCGCTCGACTACTTGCAAAACAAAATCCACGCTTACGATAAACTGCAACAAGAGCGCGATCTTTTCCCTAAAGAAGGACGAACCACTGTACGCGCTCAATTCGATGAAAATCGCGAACTGCTTTACTTGTATACTGAAATTAACGGAAATATCATCTGCTATAAATTAAAAATCGGAGCAATTCAATGAGAATTTAATAGGATTGATTATTTTTGGACGATAAAGTGAAATCTTATCATTTCTAAACTACAACTTATGACGAGAATGAATAAATTATTTGTGCTTTTCAGCATTTTTTTCAGCTTAACTCAATTTGCTTCAGCGCAAAATTACCTGGGTGTTGCTCATAGTAATTATGGTGGGATCATGTCTGCTGATTTACAGCCTGCATCTATCGTTGATAACCGCTTTGTCGTAGATGTGAATCTCTTCAGCTTCAATGTTGATGCGTGGCAAAATGCGAAATATTTTAATGCTGACGTGCTGCCAAAGCGAAACTGGCCGTATTCTTTGCGGAAAGACACAGCCTGGATGGACGAGGATAACTTTTACGAAAACAATGTTTTTGATGTGACTGATTACAATAGTCCTAATGCATCGGCTCGCGGTGTAAATCTGAATTTGCAGTTCGATGCATTGAACTTCATGTTTCACATTAATCCAAAGATCGCAGTAGGTTTCTCTGCAAAACTCAGAACAGTTGTTAACGTGGACGACATACATCCAGAGGTTGCTAAATTAAGTGAAGAAGGTTTAGAATTTCAGCAATTATGGAACAAATCCATTGATGGATCGCTCCTTTCTCAAAACGCGATGACCTGGGCAGAATATGGAATCAATTACGCACAAGTCATCTCCGATGAGGGCGAGCATTTCTGGAAAGCCGGTGGACGACTGAAGTTTAATCAAGGAATTGCTTCTACCTATGTGCACGCATCAGATTTGGATTTTGAACTTTTGAATGATGATACAGCTACAACATTCCGCGGGAACTTCAATTTTGGATACTCTGAAAATATTGACGAATACATCGGTAACGGTAATGAGGGGACTGGGTTCTCTTTCAATGAATTTTACAAGTTAACTTCAAAACTCGGATTGGGACTCGATCTCGGTGTCGTTTATGAATGGAGACCAAATTGGAAGGATTATAAATACGATATGGACGGCGAAACAAACTTGTGGCGTCGCGATAAAAACAAGTACAAACTACGTGTAGGTGCTTCGCTCGTCGATTTGGGTGGTATGCAATTTACTAAGACGGGAAAAAGTCGTAATTTCTCCGTAAACACCACCGATCTAGACTTGACCATCTTTGAAGATGTGGAAGGACTGGGTGGTTTTTCCAATAAAGTCGATAGCCTCATTGAAAATGATGATGACTGGGAAGAATCTGAAGATACATCTGCTACATATTACATGAACACACCAACGGCATTGAGCTTCCAGGTTGATTACCATATATGGAAAGACTTTTACGTTAATGCAACAGCCTTCATCAATGTAAACTCCTCTGAAAATGCATCGAACGTTCGTGCAGCGAGTCAATACTCCATAACACCGACTTACGATTACAAATGGGCAGGTGTTGGTATTCCCGTTTCGTACAACCCTTACGCTGGATTTAGAGCTGGTTTAGGATTGCGTCTCGGACCATTGACTTTAGGTGTTCCCGACCTCAAGACATTATTCCCTGGAGGAGAAGTACGCGGTGCTGGAGTCTACGCTGGATTACGTGTTCCTGTGCTCTACGGTCATCCTAGCGATATTGACAATGATAAGGTCTCTGATGAAAAAGACATTTGTATTGATACTCCTGGTAAATGGTCGTTCAAAGGTTGTCCTGACACCGATGATGATGGAATTCAAGATTCAGAGGACGACTGCCCTAAAGAACCTGGATTGAAACAATTTAACGGTTGTCCAGATAAAGATGAAGATGGCATCATGGATAAAAATGATGATTGTCCAGAAACGCCAGGATTGAAAAAGTTTGATGGTTGTCCTGATGCTGATGATGATGGTATCATTGACAAAGAAGATGACTGTCCAGAAAAAGCTGGTCCGGAAGTATTCAAAGGTTGTCCTGACATGGACGGTGACAGCATTCCTGACTTTAAAGATGCTTGTCCTGAGGTGCCTGGACCTCAAGAACTAAACGGTTGTCCAGATTCTGACAATGATGGTATCCTGGACTTCCTCGATGAATGTCCGAATACTCCAGGACCTGAGGAAAACAATGGTTGTCCATGGCCAGATACAGACGAAGATGGCATCCTCGACAAGGATGATGACTGTCCAAACCTTGCTGGTCCGAAGGAAAACAACGGTTGTCCTTATACGGATACAGATAATGACAGTATTCCTGACAAGGACGATGAATGTCCTGAAACAAAAGGACCAAGATCAAACAACGGTTGTCCTGAGATCGAGGAAGAAGTGCAGGAAATATTGAAAACTGCATTTGACAACTTAGAATTTGAAGTTGCGCGTGCAAAAATCAAAGAAGAGTCTGTCGTATCGCTCAACGAGTTGGCAGAAGTCCTTCAGAAAAAGCCCGAGTGGAACCTTCAAATTGCTGGTCACACAGATAATGTCGGTAACGCTCAGAGCAACTTGATTCTTTCGAAAAAACGCGCCGAAGCCGTTAAACAGTTCATGGTTGATCGTGGCATCGACAAAGAACGACTGTTCGTACTTTACTTCGGTGAAACACAACCGATCGAATCTAATGACACGAAAGAAGGTCGTCAGGCCAACCGTCGTGTTGAAATGACAATTATTTTCAAATAAGCGTTGAAACCATTAATTTTAATGTCCGCAGATTGAGTTCTGCGGACATTTTTATTTAAAAGCATTGAATTATGAAAGCATTGAAATATAGCGTTATGCTCGGCATCTTTTTATACCTTACCGCGGCCTGTGATCAAAAAGTAAAAACCGCTGAAAAGAATCCGCCGGAAAACACAGAAAATGCTGCAGAGACACAGGTAAAGCAATATCCTGCAGCCGAAAAGATGGAGGAAATCGATCGAATCGCCCCAGAACTTCAACAAGTAGAGTCGCTGCGTTGGGAAAACACCGAAGGTGCTCAATCCAGCTTCGTAGAAGTTCAGGCATACTTGAATGACGATCAACAACCACTAAAAATCGTGGAACACTTCATCAACGGAGGGTACAACGGACAAGGTGAACGCCAATACTATTTCAAAAACGGAAAAGTTATTGCATTTTATGAAAAGAAAGACGATTGGATCGATACAACACAGTCCGTCTACGTGGAAACGCAAACTTTTTACAATGAAGAGGAACCAGTTTCCACCCGAACGCGCAGTGCTGATTATGCCGATGAAATAGAAAAATCAGATTGGAAAGAGATACAACCATCCCACCATTCTTTACAAACAGTCAATCAGATACTGGGTGGAGAGGGACGTTTTGAAACCCACTTTATCAGTGTTATTAAAGGAGGTAATCAATTATTTTTACTTCTAGGGGAACCAAAAAAAGACAATCGCTATATCACCACCGTTCGTGTAGATCAGAAAACACCTTTTATCGATGACCTCATTCAACACCTCGAAGAATATAAATACAAACCTGTTGACATTGAATTTAAAGTTGTTGGAGGTAGCGGAGAACCAAAATTTCGCGTACTTACCAAGGCGCAATGGAAAGATGAATAATTACTTCGTTAACTCTATTATTCTGAGTAATTTTGCAACATGATAGATTCAATCATTGAACTGGCGCTGAAAGAGGACATTGGTGAGGGCGATCATACCTCATCATCCTGCGTACCAGAAGAAGCAAGAGGCGAAGCTGAGTTATTGGTCAAAGATGCAGGTATAATTGCTGGTGTTGAATTGGCCAAACGTGTTTTCAACCACTATGACGATCAATTGAAGGTGGAGGTCTTGATACACGATGGTTCTAAAGTATCGCCTGGAGATATAGCTTTTCGCGTCGAAGGCTCCTCACGTTCCATCCTTGCAACGGAACGTTTAGTGCTGAATTTCATGCAGCGTATGAGTGCTATCGCATCAGAAACTAAAAAAGTTACGGACATCATTTCCGGTACCAAAGCCTCCCTGCTTGACACGCGCAAAACGACACCAG
Organism: uncultured Fluviicola sp.; assembly: GCA_964346075.1. Lineage (GTDB taxonomy): Bacteria > Bacteroidota > Bacteroidia > Flavobacteriales_D > Crocinitomicaceae > Brumimicrobium. The sequence goes on from CAYFTH010000006.1 coordinate 28,114, forward strand.
GTATCCGTGCACTGGAGAAGTGGGCAGTAACCATTGGTGGTGGTTACAATCACAGGTATGGACTCTATGATATGATCATGATAAAAGACAATCATATCGATTACGCAGGAGGTATTACCAAGGCTATCGAACGTGCCAATGCTTACATTAATAATAAAAAGCTTAAGATCAATATTGAAATTGAGGTACGCAACGAGCAAGAGCTCGATGAAGTTTTATCCATTCAAAAAGTCGATCGCATTATGCTCGATAACTTTTCGCCTCAGCAAATTGAGGATGTCCTTCCAAAAATACCCGGACATATTGAGACGGAAGCATCCGGGGGTATAACAAAAGAAAACATTCGCGCTTATGCTGAAACGGGCGTCAACTTTATCTCTTCTGGCGCGCTTACACATTCAGTAACTTCATTAGATCTTAGTCTTAAAGCAGTTTTTCATTCATAATAGTATAACATGTCACAACAATTAACCGTTAAAAATATTGAGCAAGCCGTATTGAAAATAGACGATATGGATGCTGATAGCCTCGAAAAATTATCAGAAGCACATGTCCTGGCTCAGGAAAACTTTGTTGGCTATGTACTTTCATCGGCGATCGAATACAAAAACGATGAGTTGCTGGAATTACTTATGTATTATTTCAACATTTTTTCGGAGGCATTTGCACTACAAGGGATACAATGGAAAACGATTGATGACGAAGCCATTGAAAATTTTCAGGAGGAATATATTCAAACCCTTGATGAGTACATGGAGACAGAAGATAATGATCTCATAGCTTCTATGTGCAATCAACCCAACATGGTTTCCTTTTTACTCAGTGAAATTGATGCAGAAGATGAAAATGGCGAGCAATTGTCCGACGAAACTGCCACCTATCTCTTTATTGTAGGAGTTGCTATGATTGCATTGATGAACCGTTCCATACAAAATCAATCATGAGCCCAGAAGCAATTGTTCAAAAAATGATGGACGGTGATGCGTTTTCTCAGTGGTTGGGCATCGAAGTTGAAACTATTCTTGAAGGGTATGCAAAATTAAAAATGACGGTTCGTCAGGAAATGGTCAATGGTTTTTCCATAGCTCATGGCGGCATAACGTACAGCATTTCTGATTCGGCCCTGGCTTTTGCTTCCAACAGCTACGGAAAACAATGCGTGAGTATCGAAACCTCTATTTCACATACACGACCCGTTAAAATCGGTGATGAATTGACCGCCGAATGCAAAGAATTAAATCGGGGAAAAAGCATTGGAATATATGAAGTGACCACCTATAATCAAGATCATAAAAAAGTAAGTTTGTTTAAAGGTACAGTTCATGTTTCAGATCGGGATTGGTCTTGATTCAAATCCTCAGCAGCCATCTGACCCATTTCATTTTCTTTTTGGTGTAGGGCGGATACTTGAAGTCCGGATCCAACCATGTTGATTTATCCAAGATACTCTTGTAATGGGTAAAAGCATCAAACCCTGCTTTGCCGTGATAATTACCTATTCCGCTATCACCTACTCCGCCAAAAGGCAATTTGCTGTTCGTAATATGCATAATTGTATCATTAATTGCACCACCACCAAAACGCAACTCACTGATCACCTGGTCTTTTACGGATCGCTTATTGGTAAATAAATAGCACGACAAGGGCGACGGTTTTTCTTTAATTTTTGCTAATAACGGCGTCAGATGCTCAAATGTAATCACAGGTAAAATAGGCCCAAAAATTTCGTCCTCCATAATTTTATCATCGAAAGTGACATTATCCATAACAGTCGGCTCAATACAGCGGCGTTCTTTATCCAAGTTCCCACCATAAACAACTTGATCATCCTGAATGAGTTTTTCGAGGCGTTGAACGTTTTTATCGTTGATAATTTGCACGTAATTCCCTTTATCAGCATCATAGTTCATCTCCGCAATACGGTTGATTAGACGCTGAATAAATTCCGCTTTAACCTCCTTTGCAACAGCGACATAATCGGGAGCGATACACGTCTGTCCAGCATTCAAAAATTTCCCCCAAACAATTCGTCGCACAGCGAGATCGAGATTCGCATCCTTCGTAATGATTGCAGGGCTTTTACCTCCTAATTCAAGGGTGACTGGAACCAGGTTTTCAGCAGCAGCTCGATAGACGATTTTTCCTACGGGAACGCTTCCGGTAAAAAATATTTTATCCCATTTCAGTTTTAAAAGCGCCGTCGTTTCCTCAACACCTCCTTCCACAACCTGGAAATATGCTGGATCAAAATAATCCCCGACGAGCTCGGCAATCACGCTACTCGTGTTCGACGGTACTTCACTGGGCTTTAACGTCATCGTGCACCCAGCAGCCATAGCCGCAATGACAGGCGCAAACGATAGTTGAAACGGATAATTCCACGCTCCAATAATCAATGTACTACCTAAAGGATCCGGATAGATAAAGCTTTTGGCAGGGAAATTTATGACGTTTGTATTGACCCTTTTCCTCCGCGACCAATTTCGTAATTTCGCAATCGCTTCATCAATATCCAGATAAAGAAGTGCCAACTCATTCGTAAATGTATCGAATTCCGACTTTTTGAAATCAGCATTGATAGCAGCATTCAAACGATCTTCATTCTCTTTCAGCATATCCCGCAACCGCTTGAGTTTTTCTTTCCTGAATCGAACTGATCGCGTAGCTTGAGATTCAAAGTAGGCTTGCTGGTCGGTTAAATATTTATCTATCTTTTTATCCATAGGTCTAATTTAATGATTTAAAACATTTGATCGCCATTATCGTTCAGTCCACAGTTTCGTTCAACATAACGATAGGGTTTTCTTATATTTGTTCTTGCTGCAGAAGGTTAAAATCATGCAAAAGAAATTTTTCGGTAATTTAATCATGATCATAGTGCTCAACTTGTTGATCAAGCCGTTCTATCTTTTTGCGATCGATGCACAAGTTCAGAATACAGTTGGGGCAGAAGATTATGGCATGTATTTTTCACTGTTGAACTTCTCCTTCCTCTTCAATATCGTCCTGGATATTGGTATCAATAATTACAACACAAAAAATATTGCGCAACACCCCAATACTGTGGTGAAATATATCGGTCCCATCCTCGGGTTAAGATTCATCTTAGGCGGTGCCTATTTCGCGCTGAGTATAGGACTGGCTTTACTTTTGGGTTATGACAATTTTCAAATGCACCTGTTGTCACTCCTCGTTTTCAATCAGTTTTTGGCGGGGCTTCTCCTCTATTTGAGAAGTAATTTTGCGGGGTTACACTTATTTCGAATAGATGCTATTTTATCTGTACTTGATCGTTTTTTACTGATTATTATCTGCGCAGTGCTTTTGTACAGTTCATGGATAGAAACCCCTTTCAAAATCGAATGGTTTGTTTACGCCCAAACAGTTACCTATTTCATCACTGTTTTAGTAGCACTGGTGCTTTCTTATATCAAAATTGGCCGCGTTCAATTTGCATTTCGACAGTTATTTTCGAGAGCTCTTCTTAAACAAAGTACGCCCTATGCCCTGCTTATTTTGCTCATGATGCTCTACACGCGGATGGATGCCGTAATGATTGAACGACTTTTACCCGATGGACAAGAACAAGCTGGGGTATACGCTCAAGGCTTTCGACTCCTGGACGCCGTCAATATGTTCGCCTTTTTAGTAGCTGGATTATTGCTACCGATTTTTGCTCGTCAAATTAAACAACGGGAGTCCATCAAGCCCATCCTGAATTCGGCGGCACTCATGCTGATAGGTACAGCGCTTGTATTGGGTATAGCAGCAAGTCAATCGGCGCTCACCCTCATGGAAATGATTTATAGTCAAGAAGTTGTAGCAGCCAGCCAATCATTTCAGTGGATCATCTTAAGTTTTATACCGATGGCCGCTAGTCACGTTTTTGGCACCTTACTTACTGCCAATGGAAATTTAAAATTGCTCAATCGGATGGCTCTCATTGGTATCGCTGCTAATTTTACGGCGAATCTCATCTTTATCCCTATTTTCAAAGCAGAAGGAGCGGCATTTGCTACACTGGGCACACAATCACTCACCGCACTTATTCAGATACTGTTAGTACTGCGCGTATTCCAACTGAATATCCATTATCAACATATCACTAAAATTTTCGCACTCATCGCTGTGGTGCTAACCATTTCTCATTACGTACCTTTTTGGATCAACGATGTTTTGAGTTTTTTCGTCACCCTTTTAACAGGATCAGCGGCACTATTCCTGCTGCGTATAGTAGATATCAAAACCATTGTTAAATTATTGCGCGAAAAAACATAGGTTAAGCGCGAAGTTGGCGCACCGGATTCACGGGAATAAAAGAGTTTAAGGCCACTTCACTCCATCCTTTCTCACTACAATTCAGCGTGAATATCCTCCCTTCCTCAGTTGAATAACAATTGAAGTCATCACTCAAAGAAACCGCTATTCCACAGGCATTCATTTTAGCAAAAAGTTGATTTAAATCCGTATGATCGAGTACCAACGTTGAGGCAATCCATTCGTTATTCTGTAAAAATCGTACCTCAACAGAAGCTTTATTGTTGTGTTCTTCGATTTGTATGTGCTGTACTGTAAGGTTATCAAATATCGTTCTCATCATTCCTGTTTTTTAAGTTCATCACAAACTTACGACAGCAGAACGTAAACTATTTACGTTCCAATATTTCAACCAAAAAAATACAAGAACAACGAGAATTTTGTACCTTGTCAAATTCAGTAAACGTACTTACAATATTAAAAAGAAAGACTATGAGATACGAACCGATCGACAAGCGATTATTTGAAAGAAACAGAACCAAATTTATGCAAAAAATGAAGGCGGGAGCTTTGGCTGTCTTCAATTCGAACGATATTTATCCGATAAGTGCAGATAGTTCGATCCCTTTTCATCAACACAGAGATATTTTTTATTTATCAGGTGTTGATCAGGAGGAGAGTATTCTTGTGCTTTTCCCTGATGCTTCTGATAAAAAATTTCGCGAGGTACTATTCCTACGTGAAACGAACGAGCATATTGCAGTTTGGGAAGGTGAGAAATTAACCAAAGAGGCGGCGCATGAAGCTACTGGTATCAAAACTGTTTTCTGGCTAAAAGAATTTGACCAGGTCTTTAAAAGAATGATGGCAGAGGCCGAGGCAATCTACTTCAATACCAACGAGCATTTACGCGGAAACACGGAAGTTGAGCTTCGTGAAGATCGATTCATTAACTGGTGTAAAAAGGAGTATCCAGCGCATCAAGTTCATAAAAGTGCACCGATTTTACATGAGATCAGGTCTGTAAAAGAGGATATCGAATTAGAGATCATGCAAAAAGCATGTGACATCACAACAGGTGCCGTGCATCGTGTCATGGAATTCATCAAACCGGGGGTTTGGGAACACGAGATTGAAGCTGAGATCATTCATGAATTCACCAAAAACAGAGCTAAAGGTTTTGCCTATACGCCAATCATCGCAACAGGCGCAAATGCATGTGTGTTGCACTACATTGAAAATAAAGACCAATGCAAAGATGGTGATGTCATTTTGATGGATTTCGGTGCTGAATATGCGAATTACTGTTCAGATCAAACACGTGCATTCCCGGTCAGCGGAAAATATACCGAACGACAGAAAGAAGTATACAACGCAGTACTTCACGTGAAAAAAGAAGCTGAAAAACTCCTTGTACCTGGCACATTAATTCCTGAGTATCACAAGGAAGTTGGTAAACTTATGGAAGAACAATTGGTTAAGCTGAAATTGCTTGACAAAACAGATATAAAAAACCAACATGCAGATTGGCCTGCTTACAAAAAATATTTCATGCATGGCACGTCACACCATATTGGATTAGACACACATGATTACGGCCTCTATCACAAACCTATCTCAGCGGGAATGGTTTTCACATGTGAACCTGGAATCTACATTCCTGAAGAGAATTTAGGCATTCGTCTGGAAGATGATTTGATCATTCGTGACGGAAAAGGGCCATTGAATATGATGCCCAATATTCCAATCGAAGTAGAAGAGATCGAGGATATAATGAATAAATAATGAAGAACGAGCCATTATTGAACTACAGGATAGTCGGAAACGGCTATCCTGTTCTTTTTTTACACGGATTTTTAGAAGATCAATCCATGTGGAATTTTCTAAATAACAAATTACCTCATCATCAACTTATTCTGGTCGATCTGCCAGGACATGGAGAATCCATGCATTCTAAAAGCATCACTTCAATCCCGGAAATGGCGCGAGCCGTTGCCCGACTATTAGATGAATTAAAAATAGTATCATGCAGCTGTGTTGGTCATTCACTTGGTGGGTATGTCGCACTAGAATTGGTAGCCACGTTCCCTTCATTGATATCGCGTCTCGTATTATTGAATTCACACCCCTGGCCCGATAGTCCTACAAAAAAACAAGAACGCAGGCGCGTGGCTCAAGTCGTTGCGAAAAACAAATCACTTTTTTTAGAAACAGCAATTCCGAATCTGTATGTCAACCCAACAGCTCATCAGCAATCCATTTCGGATTTAATTGAAGCGGCGCGAGAACTGCCTGAAGAACAAATTATTGCTGTCATCCATGCCATGCGCAAACGATCGGACCAAGAAGAAGTACTCGAGAAAAAAGCAAAACAGGCACTTATCATTCACGGCGTTGATGATCCCTTGATTAACACGGATAAAATGATCAAATTCGTTGAAAAAAGCGGAAATGATTTAACTCTACTACAACGTGCCGGACACATGAGTCATCAAGAGTCTGAACACGAAGTCACTTCTACTCTTTATCGTTTTCTTTCACTTGAAACGGATAATTAATACGTCGATAGGCATTGAAGATCACCAACTGATAAAAACCAGGGGCTAAGGCGTCTACTTCCACTTCAAACCCATTTTTAAAATCACCTCTCGCTACAATGGCTCCAAGTTCAGAAGAAATAGCATAACTATACTCACCCTCGCAATTATAGGCGCACTTGATCGTACCTCCATCATATTCAATATGGGGAACCTCCTTTCCACCTTGACTTGGAATCAATAAATTTTGATGTTGCTTCCTGGGTTTCATTTGAGACAAAAATAACTTTGTCCAGTAGCCCCCGGAGGCTTTATGCTCAGTTTTAGCTCAACCACACTTTTTACTCGCTGAGTCATGTCATTTTATCTTTAAAAGAAAGGCTACTTTCCGATCTAGTTGCCGTTATCATTAAATATCCAAATGTCTCGATCTATTTGTAATGTTAATCTCATCACGTTTTTTTTAAGGTTAACAGCTAAAGTATAAAATAGACATGGTTGATTCACCCCTCATATCTTTAGGCGTTAGAACTGTTGATTCAGTTGTAGTTATTAAGCAACAAACAGTGTAAACCACCTTGTTCATCAACCTGAAATTGATCGCTCAGTAATAAGTTTTTATTACATTTATGTAAAATCCGATGCCTATGAATTTACGTGCTGTAGTTGTTGATGATGAGGAGTTAGCCCGAAAGAACCTCATTATGATGCTTGAAAGTTGTTGTCCTGAGATCGACATCATTGGTGAAGCAGAAGATAAAGAGGATGCCAAAAGTATCATCGAAAGTTCTCAGCCGGATGTCGTCTTTCTGGATATACGCATGCCAAGTGGTTCTGAAGGCTTTGAACTCCTGGACATGATCGAGAACCGCAATTTTTTGGTGATTTTTGTCACCGCCTTTAAGGATTATGCGATTCGTGCCTTCCAGGCGAATGCAGCACATTACATTCTTAAGCCCATCGATGAAGAAGATTTAAGAGTAGCCATTGATAAAATCATCGCCACCAAAGAAACATTTACCAATAACCCTTCTAACTACAAAGATTATTTTCATTCGCTGCAGAATTTAGCTGATCGATTAGTGCGGAATAAGGAAACTCACCGCATTGCCATTTCACATACAAAGGGTGTTAAAATTGTTGATGAAAACAATATCACGTACCTCGAAGCGAGTGGAAACTGCACGATGTTGCACTTTAAAGATGGAACGCGTTATCTCGATACGCGCACATTAAAGGTTTACGAAGACATTCTGGATGATTCAATTTTCTATAGAATACACAAATCGTACATGGTTAATATGAATAACATTGAGGAATACATTTCAGAAGATGGTCATATTATCGAATTAGAAGAGGGAATTCAACTTCCCGTCGCACGCAATCGTGTCAGCCAATTTCTAAAAACGCTAAAAGGCATAGAATAATGAAATGGTGCTGCTTTCTATTATTATTACTGCCCTTTTATTATTACGCTCAAAACTATTCCTTTTTAGAATATAGTACGAGTGAAGGTCTCCCTCAATCACAAGTCAACGCCATTGAGCAGGACGAAGAAGGATATCTTTGGATTGCAACTTTTGGTGGTTTAGCACGTTTTGACGGCACTTCATTCCTTACTTACGGTAAGAGCAGTGGCTTGCTCAACAATCGCGCAGTACATCTGAACATCATCGATGATACATTATTCATCGGCCACGATAAGGGCATTTCCTATCAGTACAAGTCAGACACCTTCTGTTATGCGAAATTCCCGCCCCATTTACCGCCTGCTAATGTCACTTCGATCGTAAAACACGGTAAAAAGTTTTTAGTAATGACCAATGGCAACGGCTTATTAGAATTGAATAAAGCAACACAAAAGCTCAAAGTGGTCAGCAATAGCCCGGAACGTATTCGCGGTGGCGTAATGAAAAACAAAGACGTACTTCTAGCTACGCGCAACGGTATTCAAAAATATAACTCCGGAACATTTGAGTATATCCCTCACACTAAAAACACCTCTTTTTCATCAATACACTTGTTGCGCGACTCCATTCTAGCTACCACCTATGACGGCTCTTTACTTCACGTTGAATACAGCGGGCACATTGATACCATTTACCGCCAACAAAACACCCCTTTTCGCTCCATGGTTACTGACCCTTTCGGTAATTTCTGGCTCAATTCCAGAGAGGGCGTTGTTTGTCTGGAGAAAGACACCATTTTAAGACTAACTGAATCATCGGGGCTGCCCATCAACGACATCAACACCATTTTTATCGATCGCGAGCGTAACTATTGGCTAGGCACAGGCGGTAAAGGACTTATTCGGTTTACTGGAGAAACATTTAATTATTATTCCAAAAAGAACGGATGGCCCAGTAATCTCGTTATATCAATTATCGAAGATAAAAATGATGATCGCTGGATCTCTACTTATGACAAAGGTATTTTTCGCGTAAGCACGAACGAAGAAATTGAACCAATCGATTACATTCCGAGCAGTGTTTGGAGTATGGATTACAGCGAAGAAGGGATCGTATTCGGTAGTAACTTCGGACTTTTTTATTACGATTATCATCAATGGTACAGCTTTTATGAAGAAGATGGATTACCTGCCAATCGCATAAGAGGTGTAAAAGCGATTAATGACAGTACCTTTTACATCGGTACAGCCGATGCTCCTGTAGCATTCAATCTCAATCAAAAACAAATAACTCCCCTAACAGCGCAAAAAGATTTAGGTAGAAACGTTCGCGATTTCATTCAACGAAAAGATGCCTTATTTATGGCTAGTCAGGAAGGAGTCATTGAACTCAAAAATGGAAAAACCAGGAATATCGCGGCATTTGAAGCTGGTGTTAACTGCATTGAACAAGGTCCCAACGGAAAGTTGTGGGCGGGAACAGAAAACGGACTTTATATCCAGGACAGGGACACTTTCAAACGAAAAATTTTACAGCGAAAAACCGGCAACGATTATGTCAACTTCATCCAGCATATCGATACTGTTTTCTTCGTAGGTACCAATAGTGGAATGTACGAACTGGGTGAATCAGGAGCTATCATCCACCACTACTCCATTAATGAGGGTCTCGTTGATTTGGAGACTAATTTAAACGCTCATTATTACGATAAAAGTCGCGATATTTTTTGGTTTGGAACGGCCTCAGGGTTAATGAAAATGCATCTCCGAAAAAGACACCTTCTCTATACCTCCGCCCCTCCGAAAATAAACCTTACAGGAATTCATATCAATTTTAAATCCATTGCAAACAGCCGATTACAAGCCATTAAATCAACAACTGAAGGCAAGCTCCAAATCGCCTATAAAAACAATGATGTTCAATTCAATTTTGACGTGCTTTTTCTCACCCACCCAGACGACCTTCAATATCAATATCGGTTGGAAGGTTTTACAGAAAAGTGGTCACCACTTTCAGAGAATCCAACAGTCAATTTTACCAACTTACCACTAGGAAACTACACCTTACATTTTCGGGCAACCAACCCAATTGGAAAGCAATCGAGTAGCTTTGAAATAGCTATAGAGGTGCTCCCTCCTTTTTACAGAACATGGTGGTTTTATAGTATCATGGTTCTTCTTGCAGGACTGACTGTATATGCCCTCGACCGCATTCGCGTTACTCAGCTCAGAAGGAAGAATTATCGCCTACAGCTTGAATTTAAAAATAAACTGACCAAGCTCGAACAACAATCGCTGAACGCGAGTATGAATCGTCATTTTATCTTCAACTCTTTAAACTCCATTCAATATTACATCAATTCGTCAGACAAAAAATCCGCCAATAAATACTTATCGCGTTTTGCTAAACTCATTCGAAAAAACCTGGACAGCTCACACCGTAAAGACGGAATGGTAGCGCTTGGCGATGAACTTGAACGACTCCAACTTTATCTCGACCTGGAATCCATGCGGTTTCAGAATAAAATCAACTACTCCATTGACGTGGGAGAAAATGTAGAGGCAGAGCTGCTTAAAGTACCCGCAATGTTTTTGCAGCCCTTCGTTGAAAACAGTATTATTCATGGTATTTTGCCATTAAAAAAACGCAAAGGACAGATAAAGATTAATATCACCGATCATCTTGACCATATCCGTATAGAAATCTGTGATAACGGTGTAGGAATTGAACAGTCTGTAAAAAATAAGCAGCCGGAGACAGGAGATCATGAATCTCAGGGTATGCTCATTACAAAAGGCAGAATTGATCTCTTACAAAAAATATCCGCTCGATCCATTGAAATGATTGGGCCTCAAGAACTTTACAATGAAGACGGTTCCGTAAAAGGAACGCTCGTAATATTCAAACTCATCAAACAATATTTGGAATAACGATAAAATTACTTTATATTTGAAGGTAATTATGGTAAAGTCGATACGCTATATTATTTTTTCATTTCTCGCACTTGGTTTATTTGCGTTGGGCAGCTGTCATAAATCAGATATTCAGCCGCGTGACAATAACGATTCCCGCGATCACTCTTGTTTTGAAAAAGGAGATGAAGGTGATGATAATGAAGGCGGCTTGGTGCGCGATGACGATGATATTACTATAACTGACCCCAATCACGACGAAGACGAAGATACTCAAATAAAGAAGTAGTTCTTGCTTTTTTTCCTTAGTTGCCTTTTTTAACGAGCAATGACGATTATTTAGCTTTCAACTAGTTTAAAATCATTCTTTCCTTTTTTTTCTTTAATTTTGTTACGTGAAGTTGTTATTGCTCATACCGCTAATGTCGTTAACGATTGCCCAGTCTCTTCATTTGAGTGTTACTGATATAACCAAGTTACCAGAACTACTCGAACATTATCAGGAGCATCGTGAAAGTGATGGAGACAATCTTCTGACTTTTATCAACAAACACTACGGAAGTCAAAAAGAGCAACATGAGAATGAAAACAACGAAGATCATGAAAATCTTCCTTTTCACCACTCGCACCACATTTGTATAGACCTTAAAATTGATCGCCCACAATTCGTGTTAACACACCAACCCGAAAACAACGTTTCCGAACATTATTTCTACTACGAAGAACCGCATACTTCCGCGGCGGCTTCTCATCTTCTTCAACCCCCCAAAAACAACTGTTAGAAAGTCATTTTTTATTCACTTTTTATCAGTTTAATTCATGTTATCAACAATTATTCGTTCCAGTGTAAGGAACAAGTTTATCGTATTACTTTTTACTGTATTTGTGCTCGGTTTTGGGATTTATGCCATCTCCAGGATCTCTATTGGTGCGGTTCCCGATGTGACCAACAACCAGGTTCAAGTACTGACAACCTCTCGAAACCTTTCAACACTCGATGTGGAGCAGTTCATCACTTATCCCATTGAGTTGGAAATGGCAAATTTGCCCGGCATTAAGGAGATTCGATCGACTTCAAAGTTTGGCCTTTCGGTTGTCACCCTCGTTTTTGAGGACGACATGGGAACTTACCTCCCGCGACAATTAATTGCCGAAAAAATCAAATCTGCCGAAGCTAAAATTCCAGAAGGATTTGGCTCTCCTGAAATGGGACCGATTTCAACAGGGCTAGGAGAGATTTATCAGTATACAATCGAAGTTGATGAGGAACACAAAGACGATTATTCGCTGACCGATTTGCGAACGATTCAAGATTGGATTGTAAAACGTCAATTAGCAGGGATCAAAGGTGTAGTTGAAATCAATACGTGGGGCGGTTATCTCAAACAGTACGAAGTATCTATCAATACTGCAGAACTCGATGCAAGAAACATTGTGATTAATGACCTTTTCAATGCGCTACAAGAAAATAATAGTGTTGCAGGAGGTAGCTACATCGAAAAAGAAGATCAAGCTTATTTTATTCGGGGAGAAGGATTAGTCACGGACCTTGAGGATATTCGTAAAACAGTCATTACGGTAAAAGGCAATCAACCGATTACTGTTGGAGATGTTGCTGATGTGCGAATGGGTCATGCTCCGCGTTTTGGCGCTGTCACCGGAAACGGCGAAGGTGAAAAAGTCATGGGTCAAATCATGATGTTGAAGGGTGCAAATTCTAACGAAGTCATCGAATCCGTAAAGACGCGAGTAACTGAATTACAAAAAGCATTGCCTGAAGGCGTTAGCATTGTTCCATTTTTAGAACGCAGTGATTTGGTAGAAAAAACAATTGCCACAGTCATTGAAAACTTACTGATTGGTTTTTTAATTGTTGCGGTTGTTGTAATCCTTTTAATTGGAAACATTCGTGCTGGATTGATCATATCATCAGTTATTCCTTTATGTTTTTTAATCGCACTTTCCTTAATGTATGTTTTCAATATCGATGTCAACCTCATGAGCATGGGGGCGCTCGACTTTGGAATTATCATCGATGGAGCGGTCATCATAGTGGAATTTACAGCAGTCCAACTTTTAGCAAAAGCAGCTAAAAAAGGTTCTTTGAGTCAAGAGGATAAAGACGAGACTACAATTAAAGCCACATCGCGCATGATGAAGTCTGCGATTTTTGGTCAGTTGATTATCATCATTGTTTTCATTCCTATTCTTTCACTCGGTGGCGTGGAAGGGAAAATGTTTATTCCTATGGCACTCACCTTTATTTTTGCCATTATTGGTGCCATTATTAGCTGCTTGACCTATGTTCCTGTGATGTCCTCACTATTTCTGAGTAAACATTCTCAAAAACGTTTTAAAATTTCAGAGAAAATATTAGGTGCCGTACGCTGGGCATATATTCCATCTCTGAACTGGGCTTTGCGTCAAAAGAAAATTGTGATCGCAAGTTCGTTAGGCGTTTTAGCGCTTGGAATAGTTGTTTTCTCGAATATGGGTGGAGAATTTGTTCCCCAATTGGATGAAGGAGATTTTGTGATTCAACCCGTTATGAAGACAGGGAAATCGTTAGAGAAAGTAATTGAAACTTCTACCAAGATCGAGCAAATTCTATTGGACAACTTTCCGGAAGTGGAAACTGCAGTGACGCGAATTGGTGCCGCGGAAGTCCCAACGGATCCTATGTCGATGGAGCAAGTCGATGTTATGGTGATTTTGAAAGATAAATCCGAATGGGTTTCAGCGGAAAGCAAAGATGCACTAGCAGATTCGATCAAAAAAGCATTGGAAATACTTCCTGCGATTGGTGTAGAATTTTCTCAACCCATTGAAATGCGTTTTAATGAGCTCATTACTGGTGTTAGATCAGATATTGCTGTTAAAATATTTGGAGAAGACCTCGATTTACTGCAATCGAAAGGGAGAGAAATCAAATCATTGATCGAGGATATTCCCGGAGCAACTGATATTGTTGTAGAAAAGGTAACAGGACTCCCTCAAATGCGGGTGCGCTACGACCGGGATAAAATGGCACTGCATGGATTGAATATTTCTTCTTTGAACGATATTGTTTCTATGGCATTTGCTGGAAAAACGATGGGTGTCATTTTTGAAGGTGAGCAGCGATTTGATTTGGTCGCACGATTGAAAGGAGAGCAACGCGAATCCATCGAGAATTTACAAGACCTTAGGGTGGATACTCCCTTAGGCACCAAAATTCCTTTACGTGAAGTCGCTTCTATTGAATATGCTGAGGGACCTGCACAAATTTCTCGCGATCAAACGAATCGAAGAATCGTGGTTGGGGTCAATGTCAGAAACAGCGATTTACAAACGGTTGTCGATAAAATCAAAGTGCGTTTGGATGGAAATCTAGATCTACCCACGGGTTATCGCATTACGTATGGCGGTCAGTTTGAGAATTTACAGCGCGCAACAAGTCGATTGATGTATGCGGTTCCCGTTGCGTTGATTTTGATTTTTATCATGCTTTATTTTGCCTTTAAATCTGTCATTGAAGCAGTGATGATCTTTTCAGCGATTCCCATTGCTGCAGTTGGTGGCGTTTTACTCTTATGGTTGCGAGACATGCCTTTTAGTATTTCGGCGGGTGTTGGATTTATTGCGCTATTCGGTATTGCGGTTCTCAACGGTATTATATTGATTGAACATTACAAAACGTTTGATTTTTCCAATACTTCGGTCAAAGATTTAATCGTCAAAGGAGCGAAAGACCGCTTACTTCCCGTTTTATTGACGGCGAGTACAACCGCTTTAGGATTTTTACCCATGGCCATTTCTACAGGAGCTGGTGGTGAAGTGCAGCGCCCTGTGGCTACAGTTGTTATTGGTGGATTAATTACCTCTACCTTCTTAACGCTTATTATTTTGCCCGTGCTTTACATGATGCTCAAATCACGTTCTTCTAAGAAGTTTAAAACATCGAAAACCATGAAAATAATCCCTTTACTTCTTTTGTTATCGAGTACTTTCGCGTTTGGACAAGAACCTGTAAAACTTGATTTAAATGATTTGAAAAACATTGCTAACAAGCACAATGCAGGATTAAAATCGAGTCGAACAACGATCGAAGCGAAAAAGAAAGCCGAAAAAACAGCTTATGATTTTGAAAAAACAGAATTCTACAACGCTTTTGATGAAAATGATTTAGCGACCAACGGTAGACCGAATCACAAATTTGGGGTTCAGCAGAATTTTGCCTTTCCCAGTGCTTATGGTTCAGCGAAAAAACTGAATGTGTCGCGAACGGAGCTTTCTGAAAATCAATATGGCTTGAGAAAAGCAGAATTATTTCAGCAAATCACGCAACAATATTACTACCTCATCTATTTGGAAGAACGGAAATCTCTTTTGAATCAACTCGACAGTATTTATTCAGATTTTGCTGAAAAAGCCAATCGTAATTTCGAACTCGGTGGTTCCAATAAACTTGAAAAGATCACTGCACTTTCCAAGCAACGAAAAGTACAAACGGATTTCAATAGTGTCAATAGTGAATTGTTACGGGCGTATGAAGAAATGCGCAGTTTTATCCAGTCAGATACACTTTTCGAAGTGGAATCGCCACCATTAGAAAAACTCACCCAACAAAACGTGGACAGTCTTTACAGTATTGGCAAATCCATTCTGTCGACTCAAGTAAAGATGAAACGAAATGCCTATCAACTTGAAAAGAAACGCATGTTGCCTGATTTAAGCTTGAATTACTCAATAGGTTCTAACAGCGGGCTGAATGATTATCTTCACGCTTATCAAGTAGGTATTCGCATTCCATTGCTCTATACTGGAGATCGCGCTCGTATACAATCCAAAAAGCTCGAAATCGAAGCGCAAGAGTACGAACAACAACACTATGAGTTTCGTCTGGCGTCTTATAAAAAACAGTTGGAGGCGCAGCTTCAAAACTATACAGCACAATTACAATATTACGAAGATGAAGGACTTGGATTAAGTCAAGAAATCACACGAACCGCATCGAAAAGTTATAATGCTGGTGAAATCGACTTTTTCAAATACACGCAAAGTCTGGAAACAGCTAAAATGATTCAACTTGATTATCTCCAACTACTGAATGGGTATAATCAAACCGTTATTCAACTCAATTATTTACTTCTTTAACATAAAACACAATGAAAAAAATACTTTACATATTGTCAATATTTATAATCGCCGCCTGCGGAGAATCTGCATCAACAAAACAAGATGAACATAAGGATGACCATCAGGATGAATTGGTTTTAACACAAGATCAAATGAAAGCCAATGATTATACTCTTGGAGCTCCAAAATTAAGATCATTTGAACGCAGCGTTAATTTCACAGGAGTTGTTGATCTACCTCCATCTCATCGTCATGTCATCAGTCACTTCATACCTGGTTACATCAAACAGGTAAAAGTCATTGTAGGCGATCATGTCAAAAAAGGACAAACGTTAGCTGTCATTGAACATCAAGGGATATTAGAATTACAGGAACGCTATGCAAAAGCAGAAAGTGAATTGGAGTATTTGGAACAAGAATACGAACGTTTAAAGCAGTTATTTGAAGAGAATATTGTTTCAAAAAAGGAGTATCTTGCCGCGAAAAGTGCTTTTTTATCGAAGCGAGCAACGCGCAACAGTTTAAAACAGCAACTGCAATTGATTCATATTTCTCCGAAGTCCGTGCTTGCTGGAAATTTATCGAGCACTTACTCCGTTTTGGCTCCAGCAGATGGGATTATTTCTTCAGTCAATATTGCTACAGGAACCTGGGTAGGCGATGAAACACAATTGATGGCACTCGTTGATCCCGATCATATTCATCTAGAGCTACAAGTATTCGCCAAAGATATTCCTGTCCTTTCAGAAGGACAATCTTTAAATTTTGGACTCCATGGCGATAGCGAACATAATTACAAAGCAACAATTTATCGCATTGGTGCAGAAGTAAAGAAAGATCGTCGGGTACTCGTACATGCGCACCCCGATTCAGTACCCGCGCATTTAACAATAGGAGCTTATGTCAACGGTTCAATAAACGTTTCTGCTGATTCGCTTTTTGCATTGCCAATAACAGCAGTGACAGAACTCAATGGTGAAAGTTATGTTTTAGAGGCAACAGATCAACACAAAGAAGAAACACATTTTAGGCGCACAAAGATTGAAGTCATTGAGCGACAAAATAGCTGGATCAGTATCGATAAAAAATGGAGCGATCATACATTTTTGTTGAACGGGGCATTTGATTTGATTAAGGATGAGGAAGGAGGATTTGGAGGGCATTCGCATTAGAAAAGCCCCATCCTACTCTGCCAATAAAGCGTTTTAAACTGTTTGATTTGGCTGTTGAGGTGTAAAAAGGAAGTCAATTCATCTTTGCGAAGTACCTTGTTTTCAACCATGTTATAAATCGCATTCACATTCTCGCGATACCCGCGATTGATGAGTAATTCAATTGCTGTGTCGTTTTGCTTTTCTTCTATTGCCTCGTAAAAAGCGGTGAATTGTTCCTGAATTGATTTTTGTAAAGTAATCTCTTCAGGTTTTTCTCCATCTTTTAGTACTTCTATTGTGTGCATTACGCCTTTGATGTTCTTTGCAGCGAGTGTTAGGTTTTTGATTGCACTGACCAATTTTTGAATTTGTTCTGATTCTCCTTCAGCCATTTCATTGCGTTGTACTTTGAGGTAATACGAAATCAATTCACCTTCTTTGAGCTGAATTTTTCGATATTGTTCCAAAAGTGAAGAGGAGCGTTTGGCAAACATCGTCTCGGCAACTCCTCTTTGATCGACTTTGAATGCTTCGTATCGATAGGTTTTAACGCGCTCCAGCAAATCTTGTCCTTCTTGTCGCATCGCTTCTATTGCTCCTTCGGTTACTTCAGTTGGAACAGTGGAGAGCAATGGTGAAAGGGTCTCCTTCTTTGGTTTGACCATGCGTTCCATTTGAAGGGTAAATTTCCCCAAAAAAGGCAGAACGATAAGCACTCCAAGAATATTAAAGCTACTGTGAAAAACAACGAGTTGAAAAAGTGGATCTTGAATAACAAGAATGTCCTGTACAAAGTACAATAGTGGATAAAGCATAAGCAATGCAAAAGTTCCAGCAATTACATTAAAACCAACGTGACCATATGCCACTTGTCGCTTGACATGATTCCCTTTTAATCCACCGAGTAGAACAGTGGTTGTTGTTCCCAGGTCACTACCAATTACAATAGCCGCTGCGACTTCAATAGGAATAACGCCAGCATACAAAGCACTTAATGTGATCGCCATCGTTGCAGAACTCGACTGAATAACAGCCGTCATGATTATACCAATAGGGAAGAACAATTGCGGTAAAATGTTGAGGTCGCCCAAAAATGAGGTTTCAATGGAAGCCACATCAATCGCTGTTTTCATAAAATCGAGCCCGAGAAACAACGCTCCAAACCCTACTAATAATCGCCCAATTTCAGAGAAAAATACACGAGAACTAAAAAAGGTAACCAGAATCCCTCCAATTCCTAAAAACGGCAAGGCAAACGCATCGATTGGAAACTTAAAACCAATTGAAGCCACTATCCACCCCGTAATTGTCGTACCGATATTAGTTCCTAAAATAATAGCGATGGCATTTCTCAATGGAATAATTCCAGCACCCACAAACGCCAAAACCATCAAACTAACAACACTGCTACTTTGAAGAATTGCCGTAATAATCACCCCGACCAATATTGCTTTGATCGGATTTTTGGTTTGTGTTCTAATAAAATGACGAAACGATTTACCCCCAAGATTTTTGAGTCCGCTTTCCATCTGAGTAATCCCCAAAAGGAAGATTCCCAGTCCTGCTATAAAACTCCAAATATCGAAATCGGGCATGGGGATAAAAGTACAAAGATAAACGCATTTTAAATGAATATTCCCTTGAATGCTTTTTGTCACAATTTTTTCTTTGAATATCTTGGTTGCAGGATTCAAGTCACT
>CAYFTH010000007.1:0-45855 GCA_964346075.1 uncultured Fluviicola sp.
CGGTGATATTTCAAAATTGACTTGCTTATCGTCAGAGTGCAAGTTAAAAAATCTCCAAATCTTGAAAGCGGAAATGATATTCTGAGGCGCCTTGAGTATTTCCTTGCGGTGCGGGATAAGTCTCTCTGATCGTTGATCCATATTGGAGTTGGATCGGTTTATTAAAGATAGGTCCATCGTAACAAAACGTATGAAACTCACCGTTTTCACCGCATGGGTCGACATGATGCGGTAAATCCTCTAGAAAGGACGCATTGATCTCCCTTCCGCAAAAAGAGGCATCTAAAAAATGCTCATTTACAGCAACAATTACAGCCTTAAACCCATTTTTAATAAAATTTTTAAGTAATGTTGTTGTATCTTTTTTCCAAAGTGGGAAATGAGCTCGAATACCTGCTTTAAGGAGTTGTTGCTCACGATATTTTTTTAAGTCTTCTAAAAAAATATCGCCGAAAACGGTGTTATGGAAGTCCGCTGCCTTGTAGCGAATTAGTTGTTCTCTCATGAGTGCGTTATATTGCTCCATGTCGACTTGTTCCGGTAGTTCTAAAATGTCAATAGGCAGGTCGATAGCTGAAGCTTGTAACTCGAGCAACTTGCGATGAACTCCGTGCATACTTACCCTTTGATTGGCAGCGTTAACCGTAGTGAATAGTCGCTCAATTTTCAGTGACGGATCCTGCTGAGCCATAAACAGAGCAAGGCTCGCATCTTTTCCGCTACTCCAGTTGAGATATGCACGATGATTTTTAATCATAATTAAAAGCTTGGAGCAGAAACAGTTCTGAATTTTTTTACTTGAATATGTTTGTCCTTGGGGTACTTGATGGTGAAAGCAATTTTATAGTTCTGAGCTTCACCTGGTTCAGCGTTAATATTCCATTGTAATTCACCCGTAGCTTCATCATACTGAGCATTTGATAGCTCGTCCACAGCGACATCAATATCACTGTTAGTAGAAATAGGGATCTGATCGATGAGTTCTAAATCAATAGTTCTGGACCGATTATTTTTAACGATAATTTCATAGGCGTAGGTGTCTTTTTTCGAATTGCCAATGATGCTTTTACTCGAGAAGTCCTCAACGCGTTTTCTGGTCACGAGAATTTTGTCATCACGCCCAAAAGATAGGCCAAGTGTATCTTCAACATTTCGGGTGTCAATATACGATTCGCCGACGTAGGTTTGATTGAAGTAGATATTAGATGGCCCGGGTACGAGATCAAGCTGTTCCCATCCCGTAATTTTTGCTAATAAAAATGCATCTTTCTCTAATTTAGGGATAGCGATATGAGCGAAACTGGCGTCCAATTCGTACTCCGTAATTTCAACGATGTACGGTTTAGCATTTGACGGTATCGAATATTTCCGGTCAATGTCAAATTCTGTCGAGAGTTCACTGACTTCTATTCTGCGCATTTCGGGAGTATCATTTACGCCAGTCATATTACCTGTGTGCCTGTTTTGGATCCGACCTTGTCCATTCAGCCCTTTATCGCTGCGTTCACTTTTCTGGCTGGTTTTTTTCCTGGATTGAGCTTGTGGAACCTGGTAATTCATTTTACCTTTTGATCGATAATTGTAATCCAATTGTTGGTAATTCAGCCTCCAGGGGTCGAGTTCAGGAACAGAAGCACTCAAATTAGGGTCACCTGTCGATAAGTGAACGTCGACATTGTTCCAGTTATTCCCGGTGTTATTAAATACTTTAGCCTTATACTTTAATTCTATTCCTCCAGAGATATCTTCCGCGATAAGGTCATAATTAGGAGCCCATCCTGCCTGTGCAACATTATATTTAAGCTGACCTTCAAGTTTTAGTGGCGCATTGGATTCCACTAGGATAACAATCACATTGTTTCGTGCATTTTCTTTATAGTTGTAGGCTTTAAGTTGTTGCTTTAATTTGCTGACCTGCGAGTTGATTCGTTTGAAGTTGCGCTCCTTTTCTGAAATGCTGGTATTGATGGCTAATGAGCGCTCGCGATAAAATTTGGCAGTTGACTGAATTTGTTCAACAGTCAGGCTTACATTATCTCCTTTAATATTACGATTAGTCGACAAGACATTTTTTTCAGTTTGAAGCGCGCTTATTTCATCTTGTATTTGCTGGCTCTTAGCGCTGAGGAGTTGAATAGAATCGCGCACGGAAGCAATGCGCTGAGTGTCCTCTTGTTTTTTGAGGTAATCACTTTCCATGGTGATAGATAATAGATCTGCAGCCTGTTCCATTTCAAATTGGATACTCCTCGAATCTGCTTTTGCACTAATGTTGTGAAAACGAAGTTCGTTCAGTCCCTCATTCAATTGAGCTTGGTAATTGCGGCTGATTTCAGCTCCTGACAAGTAAACAGTCACTTTAGAAATATCGGTATTGATATCGACCGATTGTAACTTTTGTCCCACCACAACCGTTGATATGATGGAAAACAATGCGAAAAGTAAGGATGTATTATTCATGTTTTTATCTTTCTGAATTTTAAGTATTGAAAAATGAATATAACAAAATTTAAAGTGACACATTAACATATATCTAAAATTTAGATGAATAAGTATTATGTCGTTTTGCTCATGAGATCCATAAATGTCGAGGATGGAGTCATCACTTAAACCCTTCGAATTGTTCGAAAAAATCGGGAGCAGGATAAGCTTTAGAGCCATCTGTGATGATAGGTATGGTTTGTCCTTCTTGAAACTGACGAGCCACAGATTCACCGAAAAACCGGAACGTGTAAACATTCCCGTCGGTGGTTTCGAAAGTGATCTCGCGACGCGGCACGTTATTAACTGTCACGTGGAAATTTTGAACGTTCTGAACAATCCTGGCATCCTTTGCTTGTTGGGTGTTTAATAAAGATAGCAAGCGCTTTTTCTTAAAGTTATATCGAAGTAATAAGACAATGCCAATTATAAACAAAAGTAAGGCCAAGGTTCCTGGTATAAGATAAGGAAGCCAATAGTTGAACTGGTTCTCTTCAACGAGTTCAACAGAAGGAAATGTCTTTGTGTTCCAGTCGAAATCACTGTTGGACAGGAGAATCATTACAATTGTAATACCTACAATACCGATGAGTGTAAATAAAATTCCAAGAAACCTCACCGTAGGAGAAAGGACCAGTTTAAGGTATATGCGTTCAACGAATTTCGTCATGTTCAATATCTATTCTAGGTATAAAATTATGAATAAACGCTTTAAATCAAATAATTATATTGTTATTGTTTTGCTGGAGCTATCTGAGTTTATCGTTTTGACGATGCCTGTTGTGATCGCGCTGTGTCTTTTTGTCCAGGTTTTTTTGAACAGCCTCCTCCAGATCAACACCTGTTTGGTTCGCTATACAAGTGAGAACAAACAAAACATCAGCTAATTCATCACCAAGGTCTTTATCCTGATCGGAAGGTTTTTCACTTTGTTCTCCATATCTCCGAGACATGATACGCGCTACCTCTCCGACTTCCTCCATGAGAATGGTGGTATTGGTCAGTTCATCGAAATAGCGTACACCGTACTTTTTAATCCATTCATCGACGCGTGATTGCAATTGTTGAATTTCCATTATTCTTTATTTTTAGTATCGATGATGATAGTGACAGGGCCATCATTGGTGAGTGAAACTTGCATGTCTGCCCCAAAAACTCCACTTTCAACGTTACATCCTGTAATGGCCTGGAGGGATTTTTTAAATTTTTCATACATGGGAACAGCAATGGATGGTTGAGCTGCCCGTGTGAAGCTGGGACGGTTTCCCTTTTTTGTTTTGGCGTGCAACGTAAACTGAGAAATTACTAAAAAAGATCCATTTACATCGTTTATGGAATGGTTCATTTTCCCCGATTCGTCGGAAAAAATACGTAACCCTGCGAGCTTGTTACATATCCACTCAATATCCTCATCGGTATCGTCTTCTACGATACCAACGAAAAGCAGGATTCCGTTGTCGATCGATCCTTTCACTTCCTCTTCTACAGTGACTTTGGCGTCAGTAACGCGTTGTACTACTATTCTCATTTTATCGGTATGATTCGTTTTGATTTTCTGTTAATAAATCTACATACGACGCATATCGCGATGCAGCAATATCTCCACATTCAACGGCCGCCTTTACGGCACATTTCGGTTCATTCAGATGCTGACAATTGTGGAATTTACAAGCATTTAACAGCGCACGCATTTCGGGAAAATAATGACTCATAACCTTTTTGTCAAGCTCTACGACACCAAAAGCTTTGATGCCTGGTGTGTCAATAATATATCCACCTGTCTGGAGTTGATGCATTTCAGCGAAAGTGGTCGTATGTAATCCTTGCAAATGATGCATGGATAGCTTTGACGTTTTGAGCTGCATGGTTTCATCGAGTGCATTGATTAACGTGCTTTTACCCGTTCCGCTATGCCCCGCGATCATGACTTGTTTTCCGTCGATTTCATTGCGCAGGAAATCGATGTTCTTTTGCTTTTTTGCTGAAATTTTTTCACAAGGATAGCCTGCGTTTTCATAAATGGCGATAACGTTGTCTACGACGGGAATATGATCTTCAAAATACAAATCAATTTTATTGAATAGTAAAGTGACTGGAATGCGAAAGGATTCTGCAGCAACCAAAAAGCGATCGATAAACGTCAAATGGGTTTCTGGTGCAACGAGTGTTACGATCAGATACGCGCGATCGATGTTTGCTGCCAGGATGTGTTTTTGTTTGGAGAGGTTCACTGATTTTCGAACCAGGTAATTTTTTCGCTCCATAATGCGACGGATAACACCTGTTTCATCTTGCTCTCTTTCGAATTCGACTTCGTCACCCACGGCCACAGGGTTGGTAGATTTAATGCCTTCTAAACGAATCTTCCCGCGGATGCGGCATTTGATAATACTACCGTCTGCCACCTGGACATCATACCATTTCCCCGTCGATTTTAATACTTTTCCTTTTTCCAACTACTATCTGCTTTAACCCCAAAAATAAAGAATTCTATCTGTTTTTGCGTTGGTCTTTCGCGACAATACAAGAAGGCGCTGTCATTCATCTTTAAATGAGACCAATCTCAGTAAGAATTAAACTACTCGTCCTTTTTCTGTAACTCAATGTAATTATTCCGTTAGTTTTGTAACAAATTACCACAAATGATTAAAAACTTTCTTTCTCTGCTTGCTGTGTTCTTCGTTTTTGGAGTAGGAGCACAAGAGATGCATTTTTCAGGTTTTGTCAACGATACGATCAATGATCGACCGCTCGAATACGCAATGATAATGGCTGTACGTGTAGATGATGGAAAACTCATGGGGTTTACAAGATCCGAAGCTGATGGTTCCTTTGAATTGACTGGCGTACCGATAGATACTATGGAATTAGTGGTTTCGCACTACAATTTTGATGAAAAGCGGTATTATATCGTAGGTTCTCAAGAAAATGATTCGATTCATATTCCGAATGTCGTGCTTCCTGAAGAGTCTACCGAATTGGATGAGGTGGTTGTATACGCTAATAAAAAGCCGATTTACTTCCGGGGAGATACAATGGTATATGTCGCTGACTCCTTTGCTACCAGAGAAAATGCAATGGTGGAAGATTTGATTAAAAATCTACCGGGACTGGAGGTGGACGATGACGGAAATATTAGTACACAGGGGCGGCAGATAGAAAAAGTATTGGTGGACGGTGATGAATTTTTTGGTGATGATCCAACCATAGCCACGCGCAATTTACAGGCTGAAGGTGTTGATAAAGTTGAAGTGTACGAAACGGAGGATGAAAATTCAGGTGGAAATTCCGATGAAAAAATTAAAGTACTCGATGTGAAATTAAAGGAGGATGCCAAAAAGGGCTATTTCGGCAAAATTGCGGGTGCTGGAGGTGCTGATTCTGAGTATCTCACTGATCAGCCTGATGGAACTTCATTTTATTCGGGTGAATTGCTAGCCAATTATTTTAATAAAGATTTGAAAGTATCCGTGTTCGCGTTGGGTTCGAATACACCAAACACTGGATTCAGTTACCGTGATGCATCCCGATTTGGATTGACCAACGAGTTGTCGGGTGGGTGGCGATCGATGGCCAATAGCAGTCGACTTAATGGTTTGCCAGAGAATTATAAAGGCGGTTTTTATTATTCCGATAAATGGGGCGATAACTTTAAGGTGAACCTCAATTATACCTATAATGACAGTCGACTGACGACCGACCAACAAACGAATCAAGAGTACTTTCTGACGGATACGACCTATTCCTCAGCATCTCGAAATGAAAAGTATCAAAAACAACTGGCACATACGATCAATTTTTCTTTTGAGTATGCGATTGATTCAATGACGCAATTAAATGTGAAATCGAATATTACGCAGCGCAACGAGGAAATTGATGAGAACAACAGTACGAATTTCTTTGCGGCATCTGGAGATTCTACGAATGCGACAAACGTTACGAATGAAAGTGAAGCAGATGGGCTCGAGGGGAATGTCGATGCGAAGTTAGTACGAAAATTTGCCAAAGAAGATCGTGAATTATCCCTCCAATATCAATTGGGCTATACGGAGACAGACCGCGAAAACTTTATGCAGTCTAACATTCTTTCCTTTACGCAATCAGTACCCGATTCTAGCTTTGACCAGAAGCGGGATATTGAAAACCGCACGACTGGGCATCGCGCTTTGTTCGATTATACAGAGCCGCTGACGCGCAAGATTAAATTGAATTTTCAGTACAAGCTCGATTATTTTTTCGGTTCACAAGCAACACTGACTTATGATCGAACAGGGCAGTCGTATGATAGTTTATCTACGGTCTATAGTAATGACTTTTCAAATACACGGTTGGAAAATCGCATAGGAGTTTCATTGCGGTATACAGATCGCAGACATTCCTTGAATACGGGTACGCGCTTGCGAAATGTGGTGATCGATAATGAGAATAATTTTACGAACAATGTCATCGAACAAGACGTAGACAACATTCTTCCTTATATCGAATATACCTACAAATGGAGCAATTCCCATCGACTGCGATTCAATTACCGTACAAGCTCTTCTCAACCGAGTATCAGTCAGCTTCAGCCCGTGCGCGATAACACCAATCCCAACCGACAAATTATCGGTAATCCCGATTTGGTACCGAATTACAGTCATAGGGTCAACTTGCGATACAACAAATGGAATGCTTTGAAACAGTCCTACATTTGGTCTAATGCTTATATGAACTACACCAACAATGCATTTTCGAGTGCTATCAACTATTTACCAGACGGTCGTACCGTGGCGCAGTCTATAAATGTAGATGGTAATATCAATGCAGGACTCTATGCAGGGGGTGGTTTTCCAATATTCAAAGATCGCCTGCAAATTCGCCCCAACGTAAATGCAGGTTATAACAGAACCAACTCCGTCATCAACGGAATGGATCACACCACAGAAAACAGTAGTGTTGGAGGAGGACTAAAAATTGGTCTGCGCAGCGATACGCTCGAGGTGGGCTTATCTGCAAACGGTCGCTATAACAATCCAAGTAGTAGTTTATCTTTCGGTGCTAATCAACCCTATTTCCAGCACAGTTATGGACTTGATGTATTTGTCGAACTACCTTTTGATTTCTTTATCGAATCTGACGCCAACTATACCATTAATGCTCAACGTGCCGATGGCTACAACATTTCGCCTTTTATCTGGAATGGCAAGATCAACAAACGCTTTCTGGAGACGGGGAATTTGGTCGCTCACGTAGAGGTCAATGATATTTTTAACCAAAACGTTGGTGTAGGTAGAAGTATTGGTGATAACGTGATTACTGATAGGCGTAATAGAATCATCGCTCGTTACTTTATGGTTGGATTAACTTGGCGATTTAATAACAATAACACAAAGGCTCATGAAGGTAATGGACATTAGATATATCGCTGCGATTTTGCTCTTATTGGTGAGCGACGACATTGTTGCTCAAGTGATGCATTCAGGGGAGGTTGTTTTCGAACGTAAAACAAATCTGGAGAAACGTTTCGAAGATACCGATCGCAATGGATGGATGAAAGGTAATATGAAGAAACCGAAAGTTGATAAGTTTGTATTGTATTTTACGGACAGCAACGCGTTATTCAAGCCAATATTGCCGGAAGTTCCCGATGAGAGGGAATGGGCAACAATGACGAACACGACGTATCAGGATTTTAGTAAAAACACATTGGAACAGGAGTTTTCTTTCTGGGGATCAAAAGTTTATTTGCGCGATTCACTAAAAACGCGCGATTGGTATATCACTGGAAATTCAAGAACGATTGCGGGTTATGAATGTCGTCAGGCTTTGTGGAAAGCGAATGATTCTACCCGAATTTATGCTTGGTTTGCAGAACAACTCATTCCTTCCGCTGGTCCGGAAACATTTAACGGTTTACCGGGAGTAATGCTCGGTTTAGCCATTGAAGATGGCGGTGTCGTTTACTTTGCTCAAGAAGTCAGGCCACTCAATACAGACATCGAAAAAGCGGTTCCGCGCGTCAAGAAAAAAGAATATTTTACGGAGGAAGAGCTGCGCGCTAAAGTCGAAGAACGGTTCAAAGATTGGGGGATGGCTGATCGCGTCTTATTCGATATGTTCGTATGGTAATGACAATGTTAATTCCTTGTCAAGAACAAGTCGTTTTTCTAATCGAATTATTACCTATATTATCGTTCTTTTAAGCTTGATTTTCTTGTTGTTTTTATCCGATAGTGCATTGTATTTTTGCGGCGAATTTAAATAACAAATAACATGAAAAAATTAATGTTTTCAGTCGCACTTTTGATGAGTAGTTTAACTATTTCTTTTGGTGGAGAAGGGGATAAGATTCGATTAGTTCAAAATGATACTTCAAATGCAACAGTCGTTTTTAATATTCGTCAGATCGATCAACAAAAGTTAGCTGCCTTTATCGATGGAGTCGATAGTGATATGGCTAGTGTTTCTCTGATGAACTGCAAAGGGGAAACACTGCGCTTTACTTTCGTCGAACGGGCTAAAAAGAAGTATGAAATCGACCTCTCAGGTCTGGCAACCGGGCGTTATTATGTCAAGTTGAACATGGACAGTGAGATCAGAATGAAATTAGTGGTTGTTGAAAAACAATAATCACTTATTTTTCGTATTCGACCTGAACAGCGTTGCGATTGTCTGGATGGCAACAGAAGTACCTAAATATTATTTTCTCAGAACATTTCTAATTGTCGAACGTTTCTATCTTTGTAATTAAATTTTTTCAATTGAAAACAGTTTACATTACACGGAGAGAACACTTCAATGCAGCACACAAATTGTGGCGACCTGATTGGAGCGAAGCGAAAAATGACGAAGTCTTTGGGAAGTGCAGCAACAAAAACTGGCATGGCCACAACTTCAATATTTTTGTAACAGTCAAAGGTGTTCCCTCATCAGACACGGGTTTTGTGATTAACTTAAAGGATCTCAGTAAAATTATGAAAGCGCATATCATTGAGCCGCTCGATCACAAAAACCTAAATATGGATGTCCCTTTTATGGAAGGGATTTTGGCATCAACAGAAAACCTCGTGATTAAGATCTGGGAACAGATAGAAGATCCAATTCGGGGAGCAGGAGGTGAGTTGGTCAAGATAAAATTGGAAGAAACAGAAAACAATTACGTGGAATATTACGGTGGGAAAGAGCCGATTTGATCTGCGACAATTTTAAGTGATTTGGAGGAGAATTTTAAATACGACGACGAGAAAACAGATAAACTAAAAACAGTTTATAAGGAGGTACTTCAAGATTTAGGTGAAGACCCGAATCGCGAAGGTTTACAGAAAACACCGGAACGGGTGGCAAAGGCACTGCAGTTTTTAACCAAAGGTTATCAGCAAGACCCTGACGAGATCCTTAAAAGTGCGCTCTTTCACGAAGATTATTCTGAAATGGTGATCGTGAAGGATATAGAAGTGTATTCACAGTGCGAGCATCACATGTTACCCTTTTTCGGAAAGGCGCACATTGCCTACATTCCCAATGGAACCATTGTCGGATTGAGTAAAATACCTCGAATTGTAGATGCTTTTGCTCGCCGGTTGCAGGTTCAGGAACGTTTGACACTGGAAATACGGGACTGTATTCAGCGCACCCTACAACCGAAAGGTGTGGCTGTCGTTTTGGAATGTAATCATATGTGCATGCAAATGCGTGGAGTGGAAAAGCAAAACTCATCAACTACGTCATCTGCGTTTACAGGTTTGTTCTTGCGGAATGATAGTACACGCAAAGAATTTATAGATCTAATTCAAGCACGATTGCACTAGCAGCTGATCCGCTTTAACATTCCTTTGAATATCAAGCCGTGAAGGGGAAAAACGGAATACCAATACATTCGGCCCCACAAGCCCCGAGGGCGAAAAGTTGCTTTTTGTTCTATTTCGTTGTCTGTTACTTTAAAGGATAACCAGGCTTCTCCAGGTAATTTCATTTCGGCAAATAACACGAGTTGACCTTCTTGCTTGTCGGCATAGAGTACACGCCAGAAATCAAGTGCGTCCCCTACGTTTATTTTGTCGGGATGTGTACGACCTCGTCTCAAACCAACTCCGCCGACGAGCTTATCCAGAAATCCGCGAATGCGCCACATCCAATTGCCGTAGTACCAGCCAGTTTTACCACCAATGCTCCAGATGCGATTGATGGTGGCTTCAGGGTCCTTAAGTTTTTGTGTTCTGCAATCTTCAAATACGCCTTTTTTCGGTACTTCTTTGAAATCTGATAAGCGCCGACGGAAATCACTACTTGTGAGAGCGTCTTTCCAGCTCGAAGTGAGTCGTTTATCATCAATTGCATTCAAGGCGAAAGAAAGGGATTCCTCATAGGATAAGGGCTGTATTCCTGTGATTTGATTGATGTTGCTTGGTGAACAGACAACTTCAACCTTCATACTACTAACGAGAGATGAGGCAAGTTTGTAGGAGGTTGAGGTAATAAAATAGAGCCAGTAGGAGGATAGCTTGGGGGTCATTACCGGAACGGTATAAATCCATCGCTTCATATTTCGTGCCTTAGCATATCCTTCAAGCATTTCTTTATAGGTCAAAATATCTGAACCGCCAATATCGAAGTGTTGATCATACAACTGTTCATCAAGCATACCCTTTTGAAGAAAAGCGAGTACATCACGAATTCCTATGGGCTGACACCGCGTGTTTAACCACTTAGGTGCAATCATAACGGGGAGTTTTTCGGCTAAATCACGGATGATTTCGAACGAGGCACTTCCCGACCCTATGACAATTCCCGCACGGAATGTTGTCAGGTGAAATATTCCCTTCCCGAGAATTCTCTCTACACTGAGGCGTGATTCTAGATGTTCAGATAATTCATCTTCGTTGACGATACCGCTCAAGTAAATAACTTGTTGACATGCAGTTTTTGAAACGGCATCGGTAAAATTCGTCGCCGTTGCTTCTTCGATGGCTTTAAAATCACTGTGTGTAGACATCGAATGGATTAAATAATAGGCTAAATCAACATCGTCAGGGATAGTTTTTAAGCTGTCAGGATCTTCAAAATCCAATTCTAACACCTCGATCTGATCTTCTAGGTTTTCAGGTGGATTAAAGCGGTTGGCGTCTCTTACACAGCAGTAAACCTTATGGCCCGCCTCTGTCAGGTGAGGAAGTAATCGTTTTCCGATATAACCCGTTACGCCTGTGAGGAGTATTTTCATGATTCGTCTAGATTTTCAATTTCTTTCATCACCGCTTCGGCTTCTGCATACAATTCATCGGCTCTTTTGCGATTCGTTGTTGACGCTTTGTGTGATTTTTCCATGAGTTTATTGTATTTATCGTACAACTTATCTGATTTTGATTTGCGTGAAAAAAGTCCCATACTTTATTTATTTAAACGTTAATAATACGCTTTTAAAACGTCACGGACCTTCATTTGTTTAACAAAAGCATCCTTATTTCCCCATTTTTGTCTAATGCAACCATTTGACAATACGCAATCATAGCTTCAGAGGAGGCTGTATTCAATCAATGCTTATAAGTCGTTAGTCGAATTTCCTGTTTGAGCTTTGACTGCGCATCTGCTAACCGCTCAATCAATATAAAATGACCTTTTCCAAGTTCAGCAGCTTCGCGCATATTATCCTCAGATCGCTCATTACTTTTTATACCTACTACGCTCATCGTGATGCACTTCCTTTTGAGGTTGCGCTTAATATATTTCTTATAATCACCCGAGTTGCGGTTAAACGCCCCATCGGTGATGATAATCACCTTGTTTGCGCCTGATTTAATCAAGTTTCTCCGCGCCTGTCGGTAACCAATTTTAATACCTTTCCCACCTGCGGTCAGTCCAGATGCTTTTAATTCTTTGACGATTTCATTGATTTTCGCTTTTTCGTCTCCGGATGTTGGTTTGAGTAACACTTGTGCATCATTCGCATAAGACACTAAACCGATTTTATCTTGCGGTCGCAACATTTCAACCAATTGGCTTAACGAATATTTGAGGAGCTCTATACGATCTTCTTGTCGCATAGAGGAACTGACGTCAATAACAAAAACGACATTGACTGGTTTGAAATGCTCAGTGCTAAAATCATCCTTATCGAGTTCTGATAATGAGGGCGGCGTTTCTTCTGATAATTCACTAATGGAATCTGTTGAAGCTGACTCGATGACCTCAGAAAGATCTATTTCCTCGTCTTTCTCTGTTTCCACAATGTAGGTTGTATCATGTTCAGGAGCTTCAACAGGGGCGTGATCTGATGGTTCAGGTAATGCTTCTTTCGGTTCAAGTTCAAGAATGACGAGTTTGCGTTTGAAATTGATGTACGCTCCTTTTTCAGCCGGGTGATAACCATTGTGCGTGGCATAAAAGTATGCAATGCCTAAAGGTATTTGTATTTCAAACTGCCCGTTAGACCGTGTTTTCCACTTACCGACTGCATTTCCTTGTTGAATAATGGCCACGGTTGATCGCGAAAGACGTGCTCCTGTATTTTTATCTATTGTGCGAACAGTAAGTGTAAATTCTAAAGGGTTCTGACGTGCCGGTTCCTGACCAAATGATGGACATGATGTCAAGCTATTGCTGCGGTCGGGCAATGATTGAATGCGTCCTTTTAATGTGATAGTGGTAGGATTGGGTTGGTTGCTCGTAAACACTTCGATATTGTAGCGAAAACGCCCTTTTGTTTTTTTGTTGATCTGAAAACGAATCACATTGGAACTATCGGGGAGCATGAGCGCACTCTTTTGGATGTAAACGACCTCCATAGGCTGATCCACACTCAAGATATACGCTTCATCACCTGTATTGTTTTTCAAATAGATGTCTACAAAACGTGAATCGCCAGCTTCCAGATCACCAAAGTCATATTCCGTTTTATCAAATACAACCTGCGACCGGCCCACTGCAATAGTGAGCAAGAAACTACAGAGAACAAAGATTCGATAAAATTTCATATAAAAAAAGGTCGCACATCCCTGTAACGACCTTCGATATTTTATGTTACTGTAATTAGACTTTTTCTTTTAAAAAAGCGGTTAAAGCATCTGATAGTTTTTCGTCAGCATCACCAAAGTTATCCATATAGTCACTGTAACTTCTTTTGATGACCTCTTTGGCTTCTTCAGGACCATAGACGTCGGTGATTTCCACTTTTTTGGAATTTCCTTCGATGTCTTTGTATGTCAAAAAGAAATGCTTGGCGCGATCAACAACCATTTGGGGTAGTTCATCGATGGACTGAACGTTGCCGTATGCCTGATCACCTTTCAATACAGCGATGATTTTATCATCTGCCTCACCTCCATCAATCATACGGAAACCACCGACGGGGATACATTCTGCAATAATATTTCCGCGATTTACTTCTCGCTCGGATAAAACACAGATATCCAACGGATCGCAATCTCCTACGATGTCTTTTTTGCCTGTTTTTTCCGCGCAATAGGCAGCGACCGACTTTTCACAATACGTCTGAGGTACAAAACCGTACATGCAAGGCATGTGGTTCGAAAATTTTTGAGGACGATCGATTAAAATATATCCGCTTTCTTTATCGACCTCGTATTTGATAGCATCTGAAGGGATAATCTCAATAAATGCATTTACGATATCAGGTTGTTTCTCTCCTGCTGAAATGCCGTGCCAGGGATGTGCTACAAATCTCTTTTGAAGCGCATCTTTTAGTTTTTTATTTTCTTCTTTCATAGTTTAAAAATTTGCTTTATCGCTAGTAGACTGATCAATAAGTTAGAAGCAGGCAAAAATATTGAAATATTAATAAATTCCATTGAATTATACGGGAAATATACCATATTTACGGAGTCTTTATCGTAAAATCAATACTTTTTTAGTCGGTAGTGAATAGCGGGGGTGTTCTGGAATGATGTAATATAAACCTGGTGTGAAGTGCTTCATGTCTAGCGAGTAGGGATTTTCTTTAATCGTTGGAATAGTTTGGATATGTTTTCCGGTTGCGTTGACTATTTTCAAGGTGTTAGGAATGTTAGACGCAGGGAAGATTAGTTGCACAATTCCTTTGGAGGGGTTAGGGTATATGGTGTATTGTTTGCTTTTGGTATTCGCAACCAGTTCGAGGTAACAATTTTCGATTGTAAAATAAAGCGTGTCTCTTACCTGACAACCGTTGGAATCTGTTGCAACTAAAGCGGCCTGATAGTTTCCTGGAGTTCCGGGTGCATAGTCAGTTGTCCAATCAGTTTCTCCATTGGACCAAAGCGTATTTTGAAATGTTGTGTCAATGGCGAAGGAGTACACGGCGCCTACACAGTTAGTGTCTGGAAACGTCGGATGAATGGTGAGTTCCTCAGGTTCTACAACTTCGATTTCGAAAGTGTCACTCACGGTATTGCCTCCACATTGGTTAGAGACCTCAACCGTTGTATAAAAAACACCAGTATTCAATAGAACACTACTAATGGAATCTATACCTCCATGGTTCCATATATAATCATCGTAACTATTGTTTACACCCAGCTCAATCGTGTCACCTTCACAAAATGGTGGTGTGGAGTTTGTCGTGATGACGGGGGTTAATAAATCCGAATCTACAAACACGGTATCCGAAAAATTACCGCAACCAAAACTATTTTCAACATAAACCCAAACGGAATCTTCTGATTGTAAATTAATCGTACTACTCGTTTGTCCATCTTGCCACAGGTAATTCGTATAAGAATTCTGAACACCGATATCTACGGATTCATTTAAACAGAAATTAGCTGAACCTTGCACATTGATTTCAGGATTTGGTGTAGGGAAAATCGTGACACTTATGCTGTCTGTACTCATGCACCCGACATTGTTCTGAGCTGATAATGCATATTCATAGGTTCCACTCTGAAGCGTGTCAATAGCAATTAATGTATCTGTTGAACCAGTGGACCACGTGTAGCTGCTGAAGTCATCATTTGTAAAGAGTTCAACTGTATCTCCTTCACAGTAGGATGATTGAGTGTTTTGGATGTCGAGCTGTGTAGACGGGATCAGTGAAAATTTTAAGGTGTCTGACGTCGTTGGGCATCCATTTGTATCTACAGTGGAAACATAGATATCCTGTTGTCCCGTGGAAAGTCCATCCGTAGATAAAGTACCTCCAATGGAATTATCTTGCCAGACAATAGCGTCGAATAAAGTTGAATCGATGGAAACAATCGACGTTTGATTATCACAGAGTGAATCGCCAATGTTATGCTGCAGTTGAGGTTGAAGTGGAGCACACATACGAACGAGAAAACCATCATATAAACCACCGTCGAGATTCGTTTGTTCCGCGCCGTTAGAAGCAATTCCAGAACTGCTGGACGTAAATCCAGTGAAGACGATATGCTCATTGGATGGGTTGACCTCTAAATCATTGACTTCTTCGGATAGCGGACCTCCGTAGTACGTTCCCCAATTTTTTGATCCGTTGGCATCAATTTGTAGTAAAAACGCATCGTACTGGCCATCGTGTTCTTCTTGATAAGCACCGGAAGTACCTATTGCTGTTGAACTTTGAGAAAATCCTGATGCGATTACTCCATTTCTAAAAGTGGTGACACTACGTGCATAATCGGCTTCATCTCCGCCCAAATAGGTGCCCCAAATCATTCCGCCAGAAGGAGTGAATTGAGCTAAAAACCCATCTTCGTTACTGTTAGCAGTGTTTTGGTAGCCGTTGTTGTAATGGATGTTTGTCGGGCTCGTCGTGTTGCCGGTTATAAAAATACGATCTTGTTCGTCGACCGTTAGTCCGTAACTAAAATCATCCCCGGTACCACCGTAATAAGTACCCCAGAGTCTTGATCCACTGGGGTCAAATGCAGCAATAAAGGCATCGTGATTGCCCGATAAAGTGGTTTGATGTGTGCCACTGGTAGCAATATTCGTTGTTGAATTGGTGAACCCTGTAAAGATAGGGTTTTCATTGTTGTCTAATGCGATATCCCACCCCTCTTGAAAGTTACTGCCGTAATAGCTCCCCCATAATAATTGACCTGAATTGTCAAATTTTGCAATAAAAGCAGCGGAATTACCAGTGAAATTAACCTGATGAGCCCCTGGCGTTGAAATATTGAATGTACTTTGCGTATGTCCGGTTATGTAGGCGCTTCCTGAATTATCCACGACGATATTGGCTCCAAAATCGTGGAGGTCTCCTCCATAATAGGTAGACCAAATGCGTGATCCCGTTGTATCAAAAAGTGCAATGAAGGCATCATCATTATCGACTGACGTGGATTGATGAACACCATTTGTTGCAAAATTTGAGCTATAGGTACTTCCCGTTACGTACAATTTGCCATCATGGTAGTCGATACCGTAAGCGCGGTCATAACTATCACCACCAAAATAGGTTCCCCAGATTTTATTACCATTTTCATCATACTTTATTAAAAACACATCAAAAACTGATGAGAATGACCCTTGAAAGGCACCTGAGGTAGCGATATTATTTGTGCTATTCGTGTGTCCGGCTATATATTCATTTCCCAATTCGTCTATGGTAATAGCATTTATATATTCATCCCCAGACCCGCCAGAATAGGTCCCAAAGACGCGATGAGGCATGGGATCAATCACTACTGTGTCATGTGCTGTCAAATGAGATGCATCGTACTTCAATGCGTAAGTTCCTGGATTTACTTGAGTGTAGCGTACATCAATGTTTTGGCGTGCCTCATTTTGAATAAAGCTGGCTGGTATGCTTTCCTGCACTTTACCTAGACTTGTCTCAATGTAAATATTGTTTGCTTTTAAATTTGTCATAAAAGGCGATTGATATTCGAGTTGAATATCTGTGATGGTTCCACCTGGATAAATAATGAAGTCATATTTGAATGTACCATCGCGATTATAGAACACCAGATCGATATGATCATAAACGTTTTTATATACGACTTTGTTGAAATGGGGCAAACCATTGTAAATGGCACCTGAATAGCATTTAGAAATACTGGATTGATTTTTTGCATGGACCTTAAAATCGGTATTCATACCCAAAAGCAAAATGTCGATACGTGCATAGTGGGTTGTAGAATTGATTTCGCCGCGCTGGAGGGCATGCGATTTTCCGTAACTTTTCTTTTCAGTGAGTTGATAAATGAAGCCGTTTTTAGTAAGAAAGATGTCCATACCATCTAGAGTAGTTGAAAAAAGTACATCTTGACGGATTTTTCCGTGTTGATCTGTGATTTGGCCTTGTTGAGGAGAAAAGGCATATAAGCTATTCATCATTACGAGTAAATAAAAGACAAAGAAGCTTCCAGCAATTGAAAAAACAATATTTGATAAGCAACTTTTCATTTACAAGCTATTAAATCGGACTAAATTTAAATTTTAATAAAATTAATGTAAATTGTTAAGAAATTTTAATTTTTAGGCAACCTTTTAAATTTCAACCCGTTCTAGATTTGAATTCGTATAAACAAACATACCATAATGAGTTTTAAAGTACTTTTTATTTCTTTAGCAGTCGTTTTTTTCGGGAGTATCCATTCCGTTATAGCCTGTACACCTTATGGAACACCTCAGGTTACTCAAAATATTGTTGGGACAAATTTGAATATTACCGTGACGAGTACGACAGCATGGTCATGTGATTATGAATTTGAATTAGAGTTGATTTGTAATGCAGCTTCATTTACAGGAAATGCAAACCACACGCGACCGCAGACACCAACCATCAGTAAGCCGAATACGAATAATCTCGATTACGCAGTTTATACAATTGATATATCTAACTTATGCCCTGGAGTTACTTATAAATATCGTGTTCGTGAAAAACAGCTGAGTTACTCCTACTGGTCGAATTGGTCAGCGATTAATACTTTTACAGTTCCAGGTCCGGCTTATACTGTCGATCTTGATGCTTCTCCTAATTTGATTTGTCCACCTGACTGTTCGAATTTGACTGCGACTTCGCAAAATAATTGTGGACCTGTAACTTATACATGGAACCCGAACGTTGGAACTGGAGCAAATCAAACGGTTTGCCCAACTGCCACCACGACTTACACGGTAACAGGTTCTGTTAATGTTCCCTTGTGTCCCATTCCTATTACTGAAACGGCTTCAGTTACTGTAGATATTCAACCACCTGCAGTTTCAGGTACGGCAACAATTAGTGATAATGTCATTTGTGAAGGTGAAACCGTCACTCTTAGTTTGACCGGGTATACAGGTGATATACAGTGGCAAAGTTCGACGAACAGCGGTGGGCCATTTACGGACATCCCGGGTGCAACAACAGATGTTTACGAGACAGATCCGTTGACACAGGATTTGTATTTCCAGGCGCACGTCTCCACTTGTACGGATGAGTACTCCAACATTGTGAATGTACAAGTTACCCAATCACCTGCACCTGATTTTTCGTTCAGTGATATTTGCCTGGAAGAAAATGCAACCTTCACGGATTTATCAACGGATAATAACATGGTAAATGCATGGGATTGGGATTTTGGTGACGGTAATACTTCGAATGTACAGAACCCCACTCATACATATGCAACCCCTGGAGATTACGATGTAGAACTTTTCGCTTACAATCCAGATGGCTGTGTCGATTCCATAACTCAACAGATAACAGTATTTCCTCTACCGGTGGCTGACTTTGATGCCACGTCCGTTTGTGAAAATCTGGATACTGATTTTACTGAAAACGCGGTAGTTGCAGCACCTTCTTCGATTACAAATTATGAGTGGGATATGACTGTCAACGGTACGGTGGATTATACCAACCAAAATCCATCGCATAGTTTTGGTGCTTATGGTACTTTTTCAGTACAGTTGAATGTGACTACAGATGCCGGTTGTACACACGATACAACGAAGACCGTTGATGTTCATGCCTTGCCAGTAGTTGATTTTGATAATTCACCCACGTGCCTTGGAGAAACTACAGATTTTCAAGATTTAACAAATGTACCTGATGGTGCTGCAATAAATTCGTGGGATTGGGATTTTGATGATGGAAATACTGCGACTATTGCTGACCCAAGTAATACATACGGCAGTTCAGGGCAATATGATGTCTCACTTGTGATTGAAACGGGTAATGGTTGCGTTGACAGCATTGAGAATATGGTTGAAATATCTCCGTTACCTAC
This sequence comes from uncultured Fluviicola sp., assembly GCA_964346075.1. Lineage (GTDB taxonomy): Bacteria > Bacteroidota > Bacteroidia > Flavobacteriales_D > Crocinitomicaceae > Brumimicrobium. The sequence continues at coordinate 19,587 of CAYFTH010000007.1, forward strand.
TGCAGATTTCACAGTGGCAGATGATTGTTTTTACGATCAACTTCAATTTCAGAATACCTCCTCTGCGAACAGTTCAAGTTTTGAGTGGGATTTTGGTGATGGAAATACGAGTACGGACGAAAACCCCGATCACAATTACAATAGTCCGGGAGTTTATGATGTAGAGTTAATAATTGCTACAGGTGCATCTTGCGGAGATACAATAGAACAAACAGCAGTTGCTTACGCTGCTCCAGTAGCAGATTTTACTGTTGATCCAGTTTGTTTGAACAATCCGAGTGCTTTTCAAGAAAATGCAACAATTACGCCTGTTGATGGTGATCAGATCAATAGTTATGAGTGGGATTTTGATGATGGGAATACCGCTGTTCAACAAAGTCCTTCGAATACGTATATTGACGAGGGTGTTTTTGATGTGAGTCTCATTGTTACTTCCAATTATGGATGTAAGGATACTGCTCATGTTGATGCCGTTGTTTGGCCCCTACCAGAGGTGGACTTTGACCCTACTGATGTATGCTTAGGTGAAAATTCGCAATTCAGCGATCAAACGCAATTATCGAATCAGTTCACGACGAATAACGCTGCTAATTGGGAGTGGGATTTTGATGATGGGAATCAAAGTACGCAACAAAATCCTTCACACGCTTATCAAGCGGCAGGAGATTATGATGTTGAATTGACCGTCACTTCTAATAATGGTTGTGTAAGTGATAACACGCTGACAGTAACCGTTCACCCTACACCTGAGGCCTCATTTTCAGGCCAGAATTTGGAAGGATGTAGTCCCATTTGTCCTGCTGTTGTTTCTACATCCACAGTATCGGGTACATCTTCGCTCGTTAACTACGAGTGGACGTTGAGCAATGGTATCTCTCAAGATGGAGGTAACGCTGAATTCAATGAGTGCTTTGATAACACCACTGGTAACGATTTGTATTATGGATTGAGTTTAACGGTTACGACAGACCAGGGTTGTACAGACCAAACATCAGCATCCAATTATATTCAAGTTTATCACAATCCGATTGCGAGTTTCTATTATACGCCTGAAGATATTGATGTAATGGATCCAACTGTTTCCTTTTCGAACTCATCTTCTTATGCCGACAGTTATAGTTGGACATTTGGAGATAATCAGACGAGTACAGCTATTAATCCTGAGCACGTGTATCCGGATGAAGGGCAAGTGGAATACGATGTAGAACTTATTGCTTCTACAGACAAAGGTTGTACAGACACAGCGAGAAGTGTAGTGCTTATAAAAGATAGAATCATTTTTTACGTGCCGAATACGTTTACTCCTGATAATGACAAATTCAATGAGTTGTTTCAGCCTGAATTTACAGCTGGCTTTGATCCACAAGATTACAATTTACTCATTTTTAATCGTTGGGGTGAAGTTATTTTTGAATCTAATGACGCGAGTGTTGGCTGGGATGGAACTTACGGTGCTGGCAGCGATCGAATTGTTAAGGAAGGTACTTATGTGTGGAAAATTGACTTCAAAGAGACGATGTCTGATCAACGCCATACGCATACGGGACATGTCAATGTTTTAAAATAATGACGCTCCCAAACTGGAGGTGCAAAGCAGAACTGGAAAGGAGGTATTGGAAAGGAAAAAGAGCATTCGTGATTTAAAATGAGTTTATCAACTGAAAGCACTGCCGTTTAGCAGCTCATGATTTCTGAGAAGCGCTTCTTTTTTTTAACGGGATTGGTATTTAATAAAATACATTACAATTGTTTTAAATTCTTGAAACCAACAATAAACCATTACTTGTTCGTTGTACGCTTAGCATTTTTTTTAAATCACTGTCCGAATGATAGATAATTGAGCGGGTTCAAAGGACCTTTAGCCGTCCACAGTTCAAAGTGAAGGTGTGGTCCCGAAGTCCGCTCCCCTGAATTTCCTACAATTCCTATACTGTTGCCAGCTTCGACACGATCACCTGTTTCTACTAGAGCCCGCTCTGCATGTTTGTAGACAGAGATGATGTCATTGCGGTGACTCAAAATGATCATGTGACCGTCAGCATCATTGAATGAACTATGAATAACAACGCCATCCAGACATGCCCTGATTTTCTCTTCCGGAGCTGTGACAATGTCAACACCTGCATGATTAGGAAGGCGGAACTCTTGACTGATTTCGCCTTTGACAGGATCAAATAAAAATAAATCCTCCATGGATTGTAAAGACGTATTTTTTTGTGCTTGTTCTCGCTTTTGAAGATGCTCAGTAAGTTCGCGTTCAACGGATGATGTACTCGTATCAACCTTTGACTCCTGCGGGGAAGGTGTCTCGGAGCTTGTTTGGTATACGGAATCAACTGGTATTTCCCCCGTGATGACCAATTGCAAATTCTCAATGAATTGATCTTGTTTTTGTACTTTATCTTCTAATTTTGAGATTGTTGTGAACTGTTGTTCAATTTGTTCTTTGTTTCTGTTTTTAACATTCTCAGGTAACCAATACCCCAACGGTGTATATGCAAATACGGCATAGTATATAAAGAAAAAAACTAATGCCAGAAGGACGAACACACTAATCAACTGGAAATGATTGAAGGTAAACCTCCAACGTTCCTGGAAAGATACGGGGTTCAAACCTACAACTCTGGTCGATTTCCAAAACCAATTTTCCTTATTTTTCTTTTCTTTAGAATTTTTTGCTCCCATAAATCAGCACAAAAATAGCGGATAAGTGAGAACAATTACCGATTTTGGACGTTAAAAAGTTCAAAATCAAATTTTCAAAAATAGAACCGTTGAAACTGGCTTATTTTTTGTAAATTAGGAGAGGCAACTTTTTGGGTTTCCAAACGTTTAACAAAGAGATGAAGCGAATACCTATACAGATCTTATTCTTGATGTGCTCGGCGCTTTCCTTTTCGCAGTTACAGACGAATACAGGAATGACTCCTCAGCAGCTGGTTCAGAATGTGTTAGTAGGTCAAGGTGTAACTATTTCAAATGTCTTTTACTCAGGCGCGAGCGACGCCATAGGTACGTTTGATGCTACGAATGCGAATATTGGTATTGACGAAGGTGTTATTATGACCACGGGTACCGTTCTCAACAATAATAACGGTCCGCATGGACCAAACGACCTGGAGAACGCTGGTATTGATAACGGCGAAACTGGATATGGACCACTCGAGAATTTGGTAAATAATCAGACGTATAATGCAACGGTTCTCGAATTTGATTTTGTCCCATTTTCAGACACAGTGCGATTTAACTATGTTTTTGCATCTGAGGAGTACCCTGAATATGTAGGGGAGCCATTCAATGATGTTTTCGCATTCTTCATTAGCGGTCCTGGTATCGCCGGAACTCAAAATATGGCGATTATACCCGGTACCACTCAACCTGTTGCTATTAACAATGTCAATGGCGGTTCGAATGCCGCTTACTATGTTGATAACGGTGATGGAAACACAGCACCAATGAATAATGATCCCTCTTACGTTCAATATGACGGTTTTACCACACCACTTGAGGCGGTGTCAAAAGTAGAGTGTGGAGAGACCTATCATATTATTATGGCTATTGCTGATGTGGCGGATGCCGTTTGGGATTCTGGTATCTTTCTAGAAAAGAACGGGTTTACCAGTGAGCAACCTGTTTCGGTGGATTTTGAACTTACAAGTGATCCCTATGGCGATGGAGTTACCATGGCGCAGGGTTGTACGAGTGCTGAAGTGACCGTTGAACGCACGGGAGATCTAAGTCAACCGTTAACCGTTCCGATTTCTACTGGCGGATCTGCTATAGAAGGCACAGACTATACCAACGTTCCCAACTCGGTTACCTTTGCGCCTGGTCAGGCACAGGTCACGTTTACTATTGACGCATTGAATAACGCAGCTTTAACGGGTACGGAAAATATTTTATTGATATTCGATATTCCAGATCCTTGTGGTAATAACAATGAGCAGATACTAGAACTATTTATTCAACAGGTTGAGGATGTCGAGGTGAGTATCGACGCAGAAGAGATGAGATGTCCTGGCGATGACGTTGAGATTACTGCTACTGCCTCAGGTGGAGGAGGTGGATATACTTTTCAGTGGAGTAACGGAGCAACAACGCCTTCTATTACGGTGAGTCCGTCGAGTTCAGAGACATATACGGTTACAGTGACAGACGATTGTTTGAATCAATCAGCCCAGGCTTCAACGACCGTTGATGTACCTGTTTTTGATCCTTTGATCATAGACGCTACGGATGATATTGTAGAGCAGTGCCCTTATGTTCCTTTTACCCTCAATGTTGAAGCAACCGGAGGTGCAGAGGATTATAATTATACATGGACAGATGATTTTGGAACAACATTGAGCAATTCGAATTTCGTGAATGTAAAGCCGAGTCAAACAACAACTTATACTGTGACAGTAACGGATGTTTGTGGAAATCAAGCGACTGAAAATGTTACAATTACTATTCTCAGTCCACCACTGTTGTTAGATATTACGCCAAGACAAGAGATTTGTCCTGGTGATTCAGCATTTATTCAAGTGGATGCCACGGGTGGATTTGGTGATTATTATTACAATTGGACCCACTCCGATGATACAACCGCAGGAATTTGGGTACAACCTGATAAAACAACCAGTTATACCGTTATTGTTATGGATGATTGCCAGACTTTTGACGTAAGGGCAACAACAAAAGTGGTGGTTGTAAAACCAGACGCTGACTTTCGAGTAATTACTGAACCTAGGTTTATCGATATTCCCATTACGTTTCAAAATTTGACAGATAATGGTGTTACTTATGAGTGGTTATTTGGTGATGGGAATACCTCTACGATGGTTCACCCCAATAATGTTTACGATGAGCCCGGCACTTATGAGATAGAATTAATTGCCACAGATCGCAAAGGTTGTACGGATACCATCAAACGAGCGATAGAGATACTGGATGAATTTTATATCTATGTTCCGAACTCATTTACACCAGATGGGAATCGGTACAATAATTATTTTGAGGTGAGCACGGTCAACGTCGTCGACTTTTCAATTCAAATCTTTAACCGTTGGGGAGAGCTCATCTTTTCTTCTACAGACCCCGACTTTAAATGGGATGGAACTCACAATGGTCAAATGGTTCCAGATGGTACTTATGTCTGGAAAATTGAATACAGCTCAATCAATAGTCCTTATGAAGATCAGATGATGACGGGACACGTTACCGTATTGCGTTAATCACACTAATTTGTTGATCAATTTTGTCACACTGATAGACCACCTTTTTAATTATTAGTAGTATATTCTGTCAAATCGATTGTATCTTTGCTTCTAAATTTGATACGATGAGGTTTACGCGATTGCAGCGGTACATGTTAAGTTTAATCACTGGATTGTTGATGGTCATCAGTTTCCCGCATACGGGCAGTTTGTTTCCGCTTGTTTTTGTTGCATGGGTCCCCTTGTTGTTGATTGAACACAATGTTTACCGGGAGAATTACCGTTCAGGTAAAGTATTCATTCATGCCTATCTTGCCTTTTTGATCTATAATATTGGAACTACTTTTTGGATCTACTATTCCGTTGGGGGAGAGGCAGGTGCTATATTGGCTTACTTGCTGAATAGTTTATTGATGGCGATTATCTTTATGCTATTCCACTGGACGAAACGCTTCGTTGGTCAAAAAGAAGGGTATATTGGTTTACTCTTTTTTTGGCTCGGATTTGAATATTTTCATTATCACTGGGAGCTCAGCTGGCCGTGGATCAATATCGGTAATACATTTGCGATTGCTCCTGAGTTTGTGCAGTGGTACGCTTACACGGGTGTGCTCGGAGGGGGTTTATGGATATTATTAGTCAATCTTGTTCTTTTCAAGGCGGTTTCAAACATGTTATTCAAAAGGGAGTCATTTATCATTCAGACACCATTGATGTACACATTTCTTGGAATTGTTGTTGTACCTGGATTATTGTCATACTGGTCATATAGCAGTCATGTAGAAACAAAAAATCCAGTTGAAGTAGTCGTTACTCAACCCAACATTGATCCCTATACAGAGAAATTTTCCACGAGTATTGGGGGGCAGATTGATCGTTTTGTAGAGCAGGCCGATTCTTTGGTGACACCTGAAACAGCAGTTGTTCTCGCACCAGAAACAGCAATTGCTCGACCGTTCAATGAGGCCAAATACGCATCTGATCGCAATTATGAACAGATTGCTGGTCAAGTTCGCACATGGAATGGACCAGCATTTTTTGTTGGAGCATCAACCTATCAAATCTTCGAAGAGAAAAAAAGTGTTGCTACTAAACCATTATCCAATGGGGAGGCGTTTTATGAGTCGTACAATACGTCAATGTTGGTGGAGAAAAATAAGCCACCACAATTTATACATAAGTCAAAGCTCGTTTTGGGGGTTGAGAAAATACCTTTTTCCAATTGGTTTCCTTTTCTGGAAAAGTTATCTGTAGAGAACGGAGGAACTTCAGGAACATTAGGTACGGAAGATGTTCCTCGCGTGATTCAAACTAAAGGCTTTAAATTTGCGCCCGTCGTTTGTTATGAGTCGATTTATGGTGGCTTTGTAGCTGAACAATGCAGGAAAGGTGCCGAAACAATATTTGTAATCACCAACGACGGATGGTGGGGTGATACTCCTGGTCATCGTCAGCATGCCTCTTTTGCGCGTTTACGAGCTATCGAAACAGGTCGATATGTTGTACGATCCGCGAACACGGGTATTTCCTCAGTGATCAATCAAAGAGGAGACGTCGTCCGATCAACCAATTACTGGGAGGAAGACGCTTTTCGTGCAACCATTCAGCTCAATGATCAACCCACTTTTTACGTTACTTATGGAGACGTAATTGGGCGCTCTTTCGGTTTTGTGTTCTTTTTGTTGCTAGCACTTACGCTGGTGAAGTATCTTCGTCGTTTTGGAACCAATGTTTAATGCTAAACTTAAGCTACCTTGCTTCCTTTTGGTAAATATATAGGGTAATTGAGTTTTACATCTGCCTTTAATTGATGTAGCAGGTTATACAGCCCAAAAAATGTGCGCATCACATAAATTGCATCTCGGGATCCTCTCGCATTGTTGAGTTTTCGGAGGGATTTATCCTTAGATACATTTTCTCCCATGGCAAATATTTGCCGGAAAAAATCATCATCACCGAAATCAAAGTGATCATGATGGAATGGCTTGCCCAGTAATGAGATCATAGCTTCATACATGCCGCGAAGCTTCGCTCGATCCTCTGGTTGATCTTCTAGCTTAAAAAAGCCCATTTTTTCATAAATTTCATTGAGCTCATCAGGATGTTCCAGAATGTCCGGACGGAGCAGTTGATAGTAATATCGGGCAAAATCGTCGGGTATCACTTTTACGCATCCAAAATCAATAACGCAAAGTTCATGATTCGGCGAAATGATAAAGTTGCCAGGATGCGGATCCGCATGAACCATCTGGAGCTCACGCATTTGATACAAGGTAAAGTCCCATAATGATTGGCCAATTTTATTTTTCACCTGTTGATCATCGCAAGATTTAACAAAATCAGTAAATAGTTGACCCTCGATCCAGTCCATGGTCAGAATGCGATCACTAGATAACTCTTTGTAATATTTTGGGAAGCATACATTTTTAAAATGACCGCACTTGTTTCGTATGTCCTCACCATTTTGCAGCTCATTGATATAATCTGTTTCTTCAATCAACTTCGACTCTACTTCATTCAGATACATGCTCAGTTCGGAGGATTTCATATTGAAAAGTTGAGCGGCTAATGGTTTGATTAATTTCAGATCGGAAGAAATAGAATCAGCAACACCAGGGTACTGGATCTTTACTGCGAGCTTTTTGCCGTCTTTGGTTGCTTGATGAACTTGACCTATACTTGCCGCATTGACGGCTTCTTTGCTGAATGTATCGAAAATAGCTTCCGGAGGTTTTCCCAGGTACTTTTTGAACGTTTTTGAAATCAATGGATAGGAGAGTGCCGGGGCGCTGTACTGTGCCATGGAAAAACGTTCCCGATAAGCATCGGGTAGTACTTGTTCATCCATGCTCATCATCTGCGCTACTTTGAGAGCACTTCCTTTTAGTTCACTTAGCGTATCGTAAATGTCTGTGGCATTATTCGTATGGAGTTCATCCTTTTTGTGATCACGATTCACCAGTTTCCTGGAATAATACTTGACATAATTGCCACTTACTTTTGCACTGGTGCCTGCAATTTTGGCTGCCCGTTTTATTTTGGATGTCGGGATTCCTTTTTGCTTTTTATCAGCCATAATTACATCACTTTTGTTTTCATCGCAAATTTTCCAAAATCCAACATGGAATCGAGCGGACTGTGTCCTAAAAATTCAAAGGCTAAATTGACGCTTTTTTCAGTTGCGGCATCCGTCGTTTCAAATCCATCAGATTCATCATTGATCCAAACACGAAAAAGATAGAGAAAAACGAGCTTAAAACTTTTTGCATAATAATTCCCGATGTAAGGACGAGCGACAACTTCTTCATTTTTTTTCGCCTCCTGAATAATCTGCTCCATGCGTGCATTGAATTGGCGAAAAAACGCATCCCAATCTCCTGCAAGGTGTCGAATTTCTTTAACGGAACTGTATTTACTGATCAGGTAAGAACGTTGATCGAGGAAAGTTTCGAATAAAGTGAAAAACAAAGCGAGCGCCTTTTCCTGAGCCATAAAATCTTCATAACTTTCGTCTCCATCAAGGCGTTCCAGGGTTTCATCTATCAATTGGACCAGGATATACTGACGAACATTTTTTAAATTCGAGAAATATTTATAGAATGTTTTTTCCTGCGTTTTCGTGTTCTTGCACAATTCGAATACAGAATGTGGAGGACGTCCTTCCAGCAACTCAAATTCGGTGTAGCTTTTCGCGATCGTATCTTTCTTTTTCATATTAAAGAGTTTATAGTCTAACAAACGTGGAATTGATATTGTTTGTGTCGTTGAGGCACTTAAAAATTGTTAAAACTTTCGATCACGGTAGTTTTCGTGAATCGCAATACTGTTGCTTGTAGAGATTCTCTGAATCGTTTAGTCAAAAGCTAAAAAAGCATATATGATCGCGCAGAAACTTTAAAGATCCGAAATCGTGTGCTTCACATTTTGCGATTGTTATACTTTCTCACAGAGGATACGTTTAAAACACGCTTCACTCAATTTTATAGCCGGATAATGAGGGTTAATAAACAACCTGGTTTTTCATTGACATTTCAACGATTTTAATCTTCCGGAAGAATCTCCATTTTTTCAGCAAAGTGGTAACAATAATCTCTGAGATCTTCGCAGATATTTTTCTCACCTGTGGCGCTCTGGAAGGTATCGGCCATAGTAAGTAATGTTTGATGAAAAAATTGTTTCATTTCTTCAATGGACATGTCTTTGGTCCACAAATCAATTTTCATCGTGTTTTTTTCTTTTGGATCCCAAAGGGAGAGGAGCATCGCCATTGCTTCTTTTTTGTCAATATCTCCGTCTTCTGCAGACCATAACATGCGCACGGGTACATTGTTGGCATTGGTTCCTATATTGACCTCAATAGTTGATGTTTTCGTTATCTTGTCTTCGTCCATAGCTAGTCTATCTCGTATTTTTGTAATATTTCGTTGTAATCCAATTGTAACAACTCGGGCAAAGATAAAGCTTTGTTTTGATGCATGTACTTTTTCACCATACGGTATCCCAGAAATTGTCCGAGTCGATCTGGCGCCTCTTCTGGTAACCCAACGGTTTTTGGACCCGCGTTGAGGAAGTTCGCTTTATCTCTGCGGTTGTTTTTAAATAATAGCTGCTCTTTGACCAAGTAATCCCAAACCATTTGTTCATGGTTGAGTGCCCAGGTTAAGTCATCTTCAGAATAACGCACGACATATTCCTGCTCGGCTTCTGGGAATGCAGCGTTGAGTGCGTAAAGAATTTTGCCGGCCTGTACAATGTGCTCTGCTAATTTTTTATCTATCTCTTTAAATAGATGAACTTGAATCCAGTTCATAGCGATGTCTCGAGGTATAAAATCTTTGGCCATGCGCTCACGTTGCCATTCGTAAAGTTGATTCTTTGGGATTTTGTTAAGCACATCGTGATCTTGCGGAATATATGATTCCAGTCCGATGGAAGCCGCGCTATCTGAGCAGTGAATATTACTAAACAATTTATTCATATAAATGATTTGCCCGGGAATTGGCATCTTATTAAAATGAACGCTGAGGTAGCGGAAAGCTTTAGTGACGCGCATTTCTAATGATGATAGGTGCGGTTGCAGGGAAGACTTGGCTTCCTCCAGCGCATGAATATATTCAGCATGATAGAATCGGTGGATCGCCTTGTGCAAGGTATCAGACTGGGGTACTCTCAGATTTTGTTGAATTTCAAAGAGGTAGAGTGGGTCAAGGGAGTCCGTAAAATGATGGTGCATTTTTTCTGTTTCGGCGAGTGTAGCATTGGCGAATGCTTCATCAACGTTGATGTAGTTGATAGTGACTTGCATTTCAGTAATATCAACTAGTAATGGATTTTTGTCACAGCTTGTAAAAAAGATGAACAAAAATAGAATGAGTAAAAAAGTTTTTCTTTTCTTCATGAAATATACCTATTATTGCAATTCGAATATGAATATTTCGAAACTGCGAAAACGAATTTCAAAATTATGAAAAACTTATTGATTTTATTAGGTGCGTTCCTTTTTGCTTTTAGTGCTGTTGCACAGGAAGCAGGGGAAAAGAAAGTGCTTGCAGGTTTAACACTGGGTGCAGGACTAAATTTTAATGATCCTGAAACGACTGCGATTGACCCCAAGGTAGGAGGTGACTTTATGGCTGGAATGAACCTGGACTGGCACTTTGCTGATAATATTGCGCTTTCTACAGGGTTGGAATTTGAGTTTAACCGTTTTACGAATCGTTTCAACGACATCGCTTATTTTGACTATTCGGATAAGGAGGTGTTGCAGCGGGGGAATACTGATGATGACGGTTATCTATCAAACACGGGTGAAGGTCGTTTCTTATTGGAAGAACGTCGTTACAGAAGTATCTATTTGACGATACCAACTATGTTGCGTTTTCAAACTAATTACCTGGGTTACATGCGCTATTTTGGTAAGTTTGGTATGCGTCATAGCTTTTTGTTAACGACGCGCGGAGATAATTTTGGAAAGAGTTTTCCTGTTGAAGGCGATAGTCAATCAGAACTGGAAGATATGCAAATTCCTGGATCCCTGTCACTGTATAAGGGGACTATAGGACTATCTGCAGGAGCTGAATGGAATATTACAGGAAGCACGGTACTCGTTGGTGAATTAGGTTTTTATTACGGAATTTCAGAAGTGCACCAGCAGGAAGCATTGACGGGTGATGACGAGAAAAATATGTCACTCTACAATGGTCCGTACAATGATAAAGACAATCGAGAGTACTTTACACCGTCTTTACGTCAAAGTCAATTATTGTTGAAAGTTGCCATCTTGTTTTAATTTTCTGAATTACCTGCTTTGCAAAATAAAGATCGCGTAGTAAATTACATCGTTGATTGGTTAAATAATTACCTATCTGAAACACCTTTGAAAGGTTATATTGTGGGTGTATCTGGAGGTGTAGATTCAGCGCTTACCTCTACCTTGTGTGCAAATACCGGTCAACAAGTGATGTTGCTGAATATGCCCATCCGGCAAACTTCAGAGGAGTTCAGTCGTTCTCAACAACAAATCGAACAGCTCTCTCAACAATTTGAAAATGTAAGCGGTCTTGAAATTGATCTCACAAAAACTTTTGATCATTTTGAAGGTGATATGCCTGGTCTGACTGCCAAAAATCAAATGGCAATGGCGAACTCCAGAGCGCGCTTGAGAATGACGACACTTTATGCTATTGGCCAGTCGAATGGTTTGCTTGTAGCAGGGACAGGAAATAAAGTAGAAGATTTTGGTGTTGGATTTTATACAAAATACGGCGATGGAGGAGTAGATGTCAGCCCGATAGCAGACCTCATGAAATCTGAAGTTTATGAACTTGCCGAGCACCTGAACGTTATTCCGGAAATTTTGAGTGCCCGTCCTACAGATGGCTTATGGGGTGATGGACGCAGTGATGAAGATCAAATTGGAGCCACTTATGATGAACTTGAATGGGCGATGAGATTTGACGGTGATGTCAATGAGCTCAACGATCGATCCAAAAAAGTTCTTGATATCTATGACAGGCTTCATGCAGCGAATAGACATAAAATGATACCTATACCAGTATGCGAAATACCGCAAGAAATAAAAGAATAATAACCATGCGAATTGTATTAATTTTTACTGCATTATTAGTAATCTCACATCTTGGATGGTCGCAAAAATACGACCTGAATAATTATCAGAATTTAAAATGTGAAGGTCCTGTACCTGATATCATAACAAACTCTTTAATAGATGAGTTAGATAAGCACAAAAGAGAGCGTATCGAAGGTGTCGGCTACGCGAAATCACAAGAATATTATGAGAATATTAATGTTGAGCTGAATAAGCTTTTGAACTCTGGTCTCGTCTTATTTAATGATCCAATCACTAATTATGTTAGTGACGTGGGGAATAGGCTCATGGAATCTGATGACGATCTTTCGGAACTGCAGTTTTTTACCATGCGCTCGAACGTAGTCAATGCTTTTGTAACCCAGCAGGGCGTTGTATTTGTCACACAAGGTTTGGTCGCACAACTTGAAAATGAAGCACAATTAGCCTATATTTTGGCACATGAGATTTCACATTATAAATTGGAGCATAATATTACCAAGTTCAAGGAACGTATAAAAGTAATGAACGAGGGCGGCAGTTATTCACGTCGTATCAAAGCATTGAGTAAGTATTCTAAAGATAAAGAATACAGTGCCGATAGTATGGGTATTGCCGTTTACAACAAAGCGGGGTATAATTTGGACGATCTATACAATGTTTTTGATGTTTTATCCTATTCTTACCTCCCCTTTGACCTGGTAGACATGCCTTTAGATTATTTCAATACAAAGATGTTTAAAATACCAGAGCAGTTTTTTACGAATGAATTTCCAAGAATTTCATTTGAAGAAGATTACGACGATTCGAAGAGCTCTCATCCCAATATTGCTTCTCGACGGGAAAAACTTGAAAGTTGGGTGGAGCGATACTCCAGTTGGGGCGAACAAGTTTATAGTGTAAGCGAAGAAAAATTCAAATACGTTCGCGATATTGCGCGGTTTGAATCGTTGCGAAATGACTTATTGCGGGCGAAGCCAGTTGATGCCTTGTACTCTGCCTTTCTATTGGAAGAAAAATATCCAGCTAACCGATACATTCAGGTGGCCAAGGCAAAAGCATGGTCGCAGTTGATTTCCTTGCGTGAAGGCGGTAAATTTTATAAACAGATCACAAAACCGTCGAAAGTGCAAGGGCCGCCGCATCAGCTATTTCAGTTGATCCGTGGAACCTATCGTCCTGCTTTATACACAATGGCACTGAGAAGTATTTATGATATTAAAACACAATTTCCTGAAGATGAGGAGTTGAGTAAAATATACAAATTTGCTATACAGGAATTAGCCAAAGCAGATAAATTCAAACCGGACGACTATAAAGACTTGACATTGGACGAAGGCCTCGAACGGTTTAACACGGTAAAAGATTCTATTCATCGTGCCGATAGTCTGGCGGCACTCAATGAAGGAGATGACCCGGAAGAAGAGGAGGAAGAAAAAATGTCCAAATATGAAAAAATACGTTCACAGAAGGACCCGGAAACTGCTGCCTTCGTGCAGGATTCCTTTAACATTGATGAATATTATTTATACGGACTGACGGACGTGATTGACAGTAGCTTTATGGAAATGTATGATAGCCTTGAAAAAGAGGTTGAAGAGCAAAAAGAGTATGAGGATTGGCTCGATAATATGCGGAGGAGTGAAAAGAAAAAGCGACGTAAAAAATTCGAGAAGTATGGTATGCGTCGGGAAATCGATGATATCGTCCTGCTTTCTCCAGAGGTATCCCTATACAAAGGAAGTGGCGATGAGAAGGTGAAGCAGTCACTCTCAGCAGCAGAATATCTCGAGGAAAAATTGGCAAAGTCTACCATGGAAACCAGTGTGAATTATACCACTCTATCAAGTAAAAATCACGGTCTTTCTAATGCAGAATATTTGAATGATCAAAGTTTTGCTATGAATAGTATTCGCCAAATAACCTTTTTTGATGACGTTAATTTGTTTCCGGTGGAATATGATCAATTGAAGCAATTTCGCGAGAAATATAATACCACGAATCTTGGTATTTTCTTGATCGAAGGTACGAAGCAACCTGTGCTGACTGGTTCAATGTTTTATACCATCTATATACCGCCGCTCTTTGCTTATCAATTAGGCTCCCGGCTTCTTAAAAGAAATGAGGTAGAATATACGTTTGGTTTATTTGATCTCAGTAATGACTATTTTGATATAGAAGCAGTTCAAACAAAAGTGTTGAATGGAAGCAAGAGCAAACTAAATATGTATCACGTTTTACAATATTATTTAAATGAATTGCCGAAGTCTTATGAAGAATAGTTGTATTGTTGGATTCGTTTTCCTCCTTTTGTTGGGTCAAAGCGCTTTGATGGCGCAAAACAAACACATGTTAAGTGCTTCCTTCTCAGGAGGCGTAGGCGCTGGTATTTTAGTAATGAGGCCGATAGTGGAATGGAATGAGAGTTTAGAACGTTTGGAAGATCGAAACTTACGTTATCATGGTAAGGTACACTTGCACTATGAATACCTGTTTAGTAAACGGTTTGCGTTAGGATTACTTGTGCAATTGCAATCATTCAGAACGCCAATAGAAAGAATATCAAGTGCCGGTTTGGTAGGATCAAGCTTCTCCTTTGGATCAGAAATTGAATCACCTGTTTTTACATCGACAGCTCCTCTTCTTTCGCTCAATTGGACCCCTCATAAGTCTTTGTTGCCGATAGGTATTAAGCATACTTTTGCCATTGGTCCGAAATTTTATGCGATGGACCATGACCGCGAGTATACGGGCGTTTACAATTTGAATATAACAGACCCTTCGGATCCGCTTTATGATTTCCCCGACACCTATGAGACGGAGCAGTTTCCTAAAGGTTACTCGAATAATTACTTAGGGATCAGTTTGATGTACGGTTTGACTGGAAGCTTCGCCATAGCCGAAGATGTCTATTTACAACTTGGTTTAGATACGCATTTGGATTTCGCTTTAGCAAGTAGTTACGAACGACCAGAATTTGTTTATGATCAATCTAATCCAGAAGGCCTTACTCCAAAAACGGCAAAAGAGTACATGTCATATCAATTCAACACCCGAAGGTACAACGATGAAATCAACAATAGAGATGGCTGGAATATCTTTATGCTGCGTTTCGGGATGATGTACAATTTATAGCACTAAACAGTTCATTGTCGGTTACGAATTTTTGCTACTCGTTGTTTATCGTGGCGTGGATGTTATGAATCAAAATACGAGTACTGAAAATCATAGTTCGGAATTAACTCTCGGGTGCTAGCCGCAACGCGATGCCATCAATGTCTGCTGTAATTGGTATTTGGCAGCCCAGGCGGCTGTTATCTTCTACAAAGAAAGCTTGATCCAGCATGTCGAGTTCGTCATCGCTTTGCTCGTCTAATTCGTGGTCCGATTCAAGATAACACTGACACGAAGCGCACATAGCCATTCCACCACAAGTTCCCTCTACGGGGAGCTCGTATGATTTACAGAGCTCCATGATATTCATATTCATATCTGTTGGAGCTTCCAGTTCGTGCTTTTCGCCATCACGATCGATGATATTCACCGTTATAGTGTTGTCCGACATAGTTCGATTTTTGGCAAAAATAGTGATATTTGGGGAATACGATGTTTAAAAACAGGTGCAAAACGGGAGTATCGTCCGAGTTACATCATCCTCGTTCATTCCATAACCTTTTCATCCCCTGCTTAAAGGCTTGCTTTCCGCCAAATGAAGGATGGCGAACGTAAGTGTGATTCAGCTGCATTTGATGGGCTTGCTGTTCCGCTTTCCGTCCAACAGCTATGATGTGTTCGATGTTGAACAGCGTCATGAGTTGTTTTAAAAGAACTCGCCCTTCCAGTATCTCCTGTTGCCGCGGTGAACGATTGGTTGTTGCTTGATCGGGCAGATGCGGATGATAGGGGTAGCTGTTCCATACGAGGGGTGGGCGTTTCCAGTGCTGCAGTTCATCCCAGATCATGGTAGCTGAATTTTCTTTAGTCGGCGGTTCGCCGGAAGGGATGAAATGATATGCCCGTTGTTTAAAAAAAGGATGATGCTGGAGAAGGTGTTCACTTGAAAATGGTACCCCAGTCTTGCGACATCCCTTATAACCTGGCGCTTCTCCCATCAACAAAACAGAAGGATTCAGCGTTGTCATCTGTTGAAGATAAAGGGTTAAATTATAACGCCGAATGTTACTTTCATCCTCCTTACCATAATAGGGGTTAAAAACGGTTGTACCCGAAGGATACAGTGAAAGCTGTTGCACGAAATTGTGAATACTGTTAAATTTTTGCATAAAGCGTTAGACCCTACTCAATGAAAATGGACATCTTATATTTTTTGTAAAAACGATTGTTTTAGAACCAAAAGAACGCCCCATCGCATGTGGTGATTTAGTTTTGACTTTCGTTGTACGCTATACCTACAAAGCCAATAGTTGCAGGGAATTGGGTAATGTCAATATCGAAGAACATGGGATCCACAAAAACTTCATTAAATTGTGGGGATTTAATCTCCCCATCGCTTATTTTTTGTTGGATATGCTTATCTCCGTCAATAATCGCCTTATCATGCGCGAGGAGACCACCGATGAATCCCTCACTGTTCACAAATTGTGTTTTTTTTGATGCCCGGTTAATAAACACAGGCGAAAAAACACAGCTTGTATCGCCGCTTTTTAATGATCGCACCACCGCCAATCGGTAAAAGTTATAGTCGCCATGTCTTTCTAATCGATCCGAAACACCTAGTAATTCGACTTTTTCTCCATTCTCCATCAAGTTCTTATCTATTGTAAATGCGTCAATAGAAACGAGATGATCTTCTGGGTTGAATGACGAACATGCGTTGAGTAAAATGACTATCGTTACTAATACTCCAGGCAGGACAACGCTTTTACTTTTTATCATTCTTATTTTCTGCTTTTTTTTCTTCCTGTTCAAATAATTTTTCAGCATCATCTTTACCTTGCATACGGTCGATGAAGCGCTCCATCTGTGCTATGCTTAAGGATTTTGCGACAATCTTCTTATCCTTGTCTAAAATCCAAACGCGTGGAGTCGAATAGATGTCGTAGGTGTCCTGATAATTAATAGACTCCAATGTAGTCTTAGAAGGGATTAGACTACGCGGGTCGTTCTGCGCTTGCTCATAAATCGGTTGAGTAACACCCACATTGATAAATGACAATCCATGTTTTTTAATAAATGCTTTCCAATCCTCAAAATCGTCACCAGTAGCTTTACCTACTGCAAAAACTTCAACATCGCGGTCTTTGAGCTTTTCAGCGTACAGCTTCTGCAATTTCGGCGTCACTTTTTTACAGTGTCCACAACCAGGGTCCCAGAAATAAAGGATTGTATATTCACTTTCCAGTTCATGCAAATTATGCCATTTCTCATTGGTAGAATCGGGTAAGATCAAATTGGGCGGCACTTCACCCTGTACCAATTTTTGTCTTTTCTTGGTATCTTTACAAATCTCTTCAAGTTTCTCTTTATCCATCCAATAGCCTTTAGGAGAACCATTTTTCCCGAGTGCACAGAAGTAATTGGCAATAAAGTGATTCACCACTTTGTCCATTCCCATGATTTTAGATTGCTCATAGTTTGAAGTAATGTTGGTCACTACAAAGCGATACATTTCACTTCCTTCTTCCAGTTGGTCGACAACGCGAGAAAGATATTTGATCAAACTATCGGGATGTTGTGGTAACATCTTTTTAGAATAATAGTATTCCAGTTTACGCTGAAAAACAGGCGTGTTTGCAATTCGATCATCTTGTAAATCGATATTATCGAAATAGTGATCGCGGAAATAATTATACTGAAAAGCCGAATCTTTGAGCGAACCGTCTTTATTGCGCGGTGGCTCAGGAATTTCGACATCTGTTGACATTTTAACGATTTTAGCAACAAAAGTTTTTGGGTTTTCCTTGACAAGGTTTTTTTGATAGGCTTTTACTTCCTTTCCTTTAGCCTCCAGTTGTGAGCTGATTTTCGTGAGTTCTGCTTTGTTTTCCGGATCAATTCCAGCCTTTTTTTGATTGAGTGCGCGTGCCTCATCCGTACTGGATTTCATAAAATTAATGTATTCGTAAAAGAGTTTATTTTCCTTTGATTTTTTAACCTTCATATTTTCGCGAAAATCGGGTCCGGAAGTCACTAGATGTATCGGTTGATCATTATAAACGAATTCAAAAAACTTTTGGCCGGGTAAGAGCAGCGCCAGAACACCAGGGTCTTGTTTAGCTCCATCAAATGTAACAACTTCGTCTTTCATTTTTGCAGTGTCGGCATAATACATTTTGCTTCCGATATACTTCACTAGGTGAACAGTAGTATCCTGAACGCCTTTTACTTTAAACTTCAGCTGCTGCGCGTGAATAAGTGTTGAGAAACATATTAGTGTGAGTACTGCAAAAATCCGGATCATAATTATTCATTTTAATTGCTAATATAACTTGTATTTACTAATCAGACGTCTTCTGTTTATAATAGGTTTTCTGTTTAACACAATTTTAACGAAATAGGTTATGTTTTTAAAACGCCTTTTTGAGCATTCCAATAATTGACTAATGTGTAAACTATAAAAGCTAAAACGACAGCTGCAAAACTCATGAATGTAAAAGTGCTGTCGATATGAATACCGCCTTGAACCAGTAAATCATCAATAAAATATTTGCCAATCGCAAAAACCAGGATACTCAATCCTGCGATGATAGCAAAAACCACCACAAAATACTTGGTGAGAGTCAATGTGATCGTGTTGGGTGCGTATCCAATCCGCAGTAATGTCTGGATTTCATAAGCATTTTTGGAAATGATAATTTGTGCGTATTGCACGAGAACGAGTCCTGCCAGAAAGACGGTGATCACGCTGATACTTATGAGTATAGAAAACAAGGTTCCCGCTACACTTTTTAATTTTCCAACAACCATGGAGCTTTTACTGGAAGAAAGTGAACGGCGATCCATAAAGTTTTCGAAATCACCAAATTGGCCTTCCTTAACGCGCATCATCAATTGCGTTATTTTTGATGGTGTAGATGTGGGGAAGTTTTTGTTGCCGTATTCCATAAATGAAGCGGGTACCAAAATGGCGGAAACTTCATTGGTAAACCCTACAATTTTTACTTTTTCCCACTCTTTTTTATCGTCATTATACAGAGTGAATTTAAAATCAATGGATTTAGCCAACTCATCAGACACTTGCGGAATACCTTTAGCACTGGCGAAAGTATTGAGCATGACCAGGAAATCGCGGGGAAGTACAATCGGTACAAAATCATCACCTTCCTCCCAATCCCATTCTTTAGCATTGATTTTTGTGAAAGAAGGGTCCATCGACTGTACAAAAACGTCTGAACGAAAATAGGGTACGAGATCACTATCAGTTTGAAGCGAAACGCCAAAACTGTTACTAACAATGGGCTCAGCAGAAGTGATGAAATCCTGTTTTCTGATATTTTCAATTTCACTCTCTGAGAAATCTGTTTTGGAAATGTTCATGCTGTTATAAGCCGAAACTTTCTTTTGAACAATTACCGTGTTGTTTCCCAATATTTCTTCACCGCGACCAAATTCATTGACACGTATGAGGTAATGAATGGAGGTAATTAAGAAGGTGAAGCCTAAAAAAGCCCCAATCATTGCAACGATCAGCTGGCTTTTATTTTGATAGGAAAACAATATTTTCTTTAACATGACTATAGTTTTAATTCACGGTCGTAATCATATTCGTGTTGATCACCTAGTGATGTAAGCACAAATCCAGCATTGAGTTCCGCGCAACGTTTGTCAATAAGTTCGAGTGCTCGCGAAGCATTATCTTTGTCAAGGTGACTAAAAGGTTCATCCATAATCAGCCAATCGAAAGGTTGTGCCAGGGCACGTATAATGGCCACACGCTGTTGTTGTCCCATGGAAAGAATTTCACAAGGAGCATCCCATTTCCCTTCAATTTCAAGTGCTTCGAGCATCGTTTTCATCGTTTGCTCTGAAAAAGTATGGGTCAGGTTGTTTTTCAGTTCTAAGTTTTCCTTTACTGTTAATTTGGGAAATAGTTGTAAATCTTGAAAGACAAACGCGATTTTTTCTCTGCGCCATATAGACCAGTCCCTGGGATTGAACTGACTGATGTCGCGATCGTCAAAAGAGACAGTGCCATGATAGTCGTTCCGCAATCCAGATAATAGATGTGTGAACGTTGTTTTGCCTTTTCCACTCGTGGCGTTCAATATGATTTTTTCACCCGCTTCGAGCGAAAAATGAGCTCCCCAAATACTCTCACTTTGGTGTTGGAGATGAGTCAGGGGTACGGGCATGACTTCGTGAAAAGTTATTTTCATTCGTTTATTTTTGGAGTAATGTTCAATAACTGTTCCAGTTTTTCTCTTACAACCGTTCCAGCGGTGTTTTAACACCATCTACAAGGCTATAGCACGCCAACTTATCGCGGAATACAGAGGATTTGAAAACGGCTTTGTTGAGTAACATGCGCACGCACTCTTGAATACCTTCAACAATGGATGGGTGTGGATGCACGAGCTCTGATAGCACTTCAATAGACATGTCCAATTTAATTAAGAGTCCCACCGCTTGAATCGCCGATGAAGCGTGCTCACCTACAGCCCGCATGCCCAGGATTTTCATTTCATCGTCGTTGGTAACGATAATTTTGAAAAAACCTTTTGTTTTGCGCATGGCAATAGCGCGGGCAATGACCGAATAATCAATTTTGACGACCTTGATCGGAATCTTTTGTTCTACGCAAGATTGTTCATTGAGACCTACGGCTGCTACTTCGGGTTGCAGGAACATGATGGTGCAAATATTATCATAAACGATATCACTCTTGTTATTTCCGTAGATTTTTTCTACCGCGTGACGAGCTTCAATTTCGCCCATATTCACCAGGCCAATATGACCCGAAACATCACCTACCGCATAAATATGAGGGATGTTCGTTTGCGTGTTATCATCGCCAATATGAACGCCTCTTTTCGACATTTTAACACCCGCCTTATCAATGTTTAAGCTTTCGATGTTCGGTACTCTTCCGATCGAAAGTAATGCGATGTCCACTTCGATGACTTCCTTTTTCCCATCAGGGTAAGTGAGCTCGTATTCAACACCGTTATCAGTTTTATCCAATCGTTCCAAATTAGCTTCGCTGTGAACAACGATTCCTTTGTCTTCAAAATTTTTAGAAATGAGCTTCGATATATCGTTGTCTTCAAAAGGTAGAATGCGATCCTGACGATCAATGATATGGACTTTCGTTTGTCCAAAATTAGAAAAAATGGTAGCGTATTCACAACCGATTACACCTGCACCAACAATGACCATGCTTTCTGGTAGTTCTTCTATGTCCTCAATGTTGTTACTGGTATAGATACGATCGCCATCTGCCTCTATGTTTGGTAATACGCGGGGAGAGCTTCCCGTAGCAATTATAATATGTTCACCATAAATGATTTTGGTTGATCCATCGTGTTCGATTTCTATTTCGTGTTCGGAAATAAAAGAAGCTTTTCCGCGTTCATGTTCAAAGTGTGTGTTATCTGTTTCATGCTGCAACAGTTTCACATGACAGGAATATTGAAATTTACGTTCAAAAATAGCCTCATTCAAATTCGTTTTTATTTCTTCCCAGGTGGGATTATAGGGTGCATGACCAAATGCGGAGAGGTTTTCGTTGGTGTTGCGAACGCGTTGAGAGTGTTCCCACAACGTTTTTGATGATAGCGCACCATTATACAGCCCTGCGCCTCCTATGCGCGTTTTTTCTACCAGACAGACTGATTTTTCAAAATCAATGGCACGCATTGCAGCGGCGTAACCTGCTGGACCTCCACCGATAACAACAAGGTCGTATTTCTTCATACTTTCTTCATGTTTTTTTTATGACAACTAACGGGCAAAGTACAAATAATAGTCTTGAACATCAATAGAAACGGGGGATTATTCTGATGAGTATAATCGTGTTCCGATGATTGAGATTTTGTTATTTTCGCAGTTGTGGAATATCAGGAAGATATAAATCGAGCTGTTGCTCAGCGAAAAAGTAATAAGCGTTTTTTTCAGCGATTGAGAAAAACCAAAGAAAAAAAACTTGACGCGCAGTTTCGCGATGTGCATTCTGCGGTTTTTGAGGAAATTGATTGCCTTTCTTGTGCAAATTGTTGTAAAACGACAAGCCCTATATTTCGCGACATTGATATTCAACGATTGTCGAAACGACTGCGCATGACGCCTGCTGATTTTGTAGAGCGTTATTTACAGCTGGACCACGAAAATGATTATGTATTGAAGTCGTCACCTTGCACGTTTTTGCAGGAGGATAACAAGTGCAGCGTATACGAAGATCGCCCCCTTGCCTGTCGAGAATACCCACATACGGATCGCAAGAAAATGCATCAAGTACTCAGTCTCACACGGAAAAACACCGAAATTTGTCCTGCTGTAAGCCGAATGGTAGAACAACTTAAAAAGGCTTATTGATACGTGCACATTACAAAAAACTATTTGACGGTGTATATTTTAAAATGAATGGGTGGATGGTCAGGACCATTCTTGAAATGAGTGTCGATCAGTTGAAGTTTTGGGTGTTGGTTCAGGAGTTCATCTGAAACACCTTGTTCAATCACAGCAAACCAATTTTCCCAAATGACAATATCATCTGATGTGAGTTCATCGAGAAGGTCTTGTCGAAGCGTCACTTTCTCTTCAGTATCAAAACAATCGATTTCCATGATTTCACAAAAATAGACGTCGGCAGTAACGATGCGCTTATTAGGATGTTGCCTGGAGATGGTTGTTGCTATTTTTTGAGCTATTTTTTGTTTTGGTGTGCATTCTAAATCGACTGGTATGTTTATCGCAGCGGGGTTAGAAGTGAAAGGGAATACGACGATATAGGCTACGGTCAACGTTGAAAAAACGGTCTTTACCCACCGATGTCGCGGCCAAAGCTGTAGGATAAATTGATATCCAAAAAGCGCTATTATCGACAAATAGGGAATGATAGCAATGAGTACGCGCTTCAACCCCATAGAATTGAAAATGCCCCAATACCAAAATACCGAGTGCGCAAGTATGAATACCACGACACCACCGTAAATGATAAATGTTTGTTCAACATGAATTTTTCCGCGCAGGGCTTTCCATATCCAATGAACACCTCCCAGCCAAAAGAGGATATAAAAAGGAATTCCGATAACGTATAGCAATTGCTCTACAAAGTGAAAAGCTGTGCCTTGACCATAAGTACTGCTCATTTTTGCATAAGGGACTTTAGAGAACACCCAGAAGAAATCGTGGTGAATTGGAATGCCAGCTAATCCGTAGAGGGTAGATCCCAATACCAGTGTAGGGAGTAATTTCCATTTCCCTTGAGCTATTGCCGTTACACCAAAAATAGCGATGAAAAATAAACCTTCTGAACGCACATAGGGCAAAAAAGAAATGATCAACAAGCTCCAGAACCATCGTTTTTTTATCCATAAAAAGGTGGCGAGAATCAGAAAAAAAGCAAACATCGGTTCGGTAAGTCCTGAGAATGTCAATGTGAAATAAAGTGGTGAAAAAATAAGTAATAACACAGTGAGCCAGGAAGGGGATAAATTCCAATGTTTAGCTGTTAGGTGGGTGAGGTGTAGCGTACTCAAAACCAGTATGACATTTAAAATTTTAACCCCTATAAAACCAAGTTGGGCAACGGGACAAGCGATGAGGACATAGAGCGGTTTCGCCCAATGATCAAAGAAGAGTTCAGGATGTTGAGGAGCATATTGTGCATAAAGATAATGGTAGATGCTATCACCTTCTCCTCCAGTTCCTTCAAAAGCTATAAGCACGGTCAGTGCAAGAATAACATACAGCAAATATAACAGTCGGGTTGTCATGGATGAAGTTTGAATTGCCAAAATTAAACTTTTCAGTGAAATGAGTTTGTAGGCTTGTAAATCCTGTTCAATTTTCCAACCTTTTAATCGTGCGTTACGTTTTTAAAATAATGCAGCGAGCAATAAAATACCTCTTCGCATTTTCACTACCAGCCCTCGTGCTTTATGCTTTTTATGCTGAAGGATGGAGTTATTACCTACCGTTGCTTTTTAGTTTCGTTCTCGTTCCATTACTCGATGCATTTATTCCTGTGGATACTAGTAACTTATCACCGAAAGAAGAAGAACACTGGAAAAAATCTGTATTTTTCCTTATTCCACTATATGCCGTGGTTCCCATTCATTTATTTGTGTTATACGAATTTCTCTGCTTACCTTTTGAAACGATGAAATGGCTGGAAATGATTGGTGCTGTAACGGCTGCCGGTATGAGTTGTGGTGTTCTGGGAATCAATGTCGCACATGAATTGGGACACAAAAGCAGGTGGATCGACAATGTGATGGCACATCTATTACTGGGTACATCACTTTATCTGCATTTTTATGTTGAACACAATTACGGTCATCATCGCCGCGTAGCAACACCAGAAGATCCGGCTACAGCACGAAAAGGGGAGTCGTTTTATTATTTTTGGTGGCGCTCAGTGACGCAGAGCTATCGTTCAGCCTGGGAGATTCAAATGCAGTTGCTCAAGGGTAAATCGTTTCTTTCACTTTATAATAACATGTTGTGGTATGCACTGGCCCAGGTAATTCTTTTAATTGTAATTTACGTGCTGTTCGGAATAGTGCCATTGATCGCCTTTTTAGGTGCTGCTGTCATGGGCGTGTTACTCTTAGAGACGGTTAATTATATTGAACATTACGGCTTGAGACGTGCAAAAGTTCGTGGAGGATATGAACGCACCACCTTTGAACACTCGTGGAATTCTGATCACGTGGTGGGAAGAGCTGTACTCTTTGATCTTTCCAGGCATTCTGATCATCATTATAAATCTACGCGACCGTATCAGGTGCTGCGTCATTTTGATGAAAGTCCTCAGCTGCCTGCAGGTTATCCTGCTATGATGGTGTTGGCGCTTTTCCCTCCACTTTGGTTCCAGATTATGCATCGTAAATTGAGCTAGTTTTTATTAGTTTTCCGGTGTTTGATGATAAAAGACACGCCAGCAAAGAAGATATTTCCAATGTTTCTTTTCACTTTCGGAAGCATGTATGAGAGGTTCAAAGCGATACCATTGGCGTGCTCTCCAAAATAATAAGTGCCTCCCAGTTTGAGGAAATTTACGGCAAAGAGCTGTGTAGGTTGTAGTTCAGCACGTTTGAAATCAATACCACCCGTTGATTGTTGATAATGGAGAAAAAGTTCAAAGAAATGTTTTTTTCGGGCCAGTCCAATCCGACCGAGCCATTCATAAGAGTCCTGAGGCGTCTGTTCCAACAATTCACTGTCTGCGGATGCGAGTCCAGGGTAGAGTGCGGGATCAATTGCGTCCCAGCGCAAATTGTAGGTACCAGTAACATTGAAAAATAGACCATTCTTCAACTTGAGTTGGGTGATGAATTGTAGTGGCGCTTTCTTTTCTCTTCTACCTACGGCTCCGGAAACATTGGGCCGATAGTCAGATGTGGGAAAGGATATGCCTCCAGCCGCTATGATACTCCACTTGAAATGAGGTTTGACGATGTGTAATGCTCTGTATTTGAGGTGTAAGCGAATATCCTGAAACTTGTTTTCCTGACGGCCAAACACAAAAGGTACGTTGAAAACGGCATCTAAATGATCGGAGATTCCATATTGGGCAAAAATGTTGAGTTGTGTGTTCGAGAATGGAATGTTGTACGTGCTGTCAGGATGTCCAGTATAAGTAGATGAGCGGTTTTTTCCCAATCCAATCGCAAAATCGGCATTTGCTTCTCCTTTAAAAAAACCATCGACTGGACCCTGGGCAAAGGTCAACAGCGGAAAAAGGTATAAGATCCATCGCATGGCTGAATGATTAAAGCTGTTTTACACTTGAACGATTGAAAAGCAAAAAACTTACAGTGAAAGGTCCGATTTCTCATAAAAAAACCGCAGTGATTGCTTC
>CAYFTH010000008.1:0-43936 GCA_964346075.1 uncultured Fluviicola sp.
ACATGCCCTGAAGAAATCACGCGCACTTACCGCATTGAAGATGATTGCGGCAACTTTATTGAAGTGGACCAAATCATCACTGTTGATGACGACATTGCGCCGACGGCATCGAATCCGGCAACGACAACCGTGCAGTGTGCATCCGACGTACCAGCAACCGACCCAACGGTCGTGACGGACGAGGCAGACAACTGTACAGCTAATCCAACGGTGACATTCGATTCAGAAACATCCGACAACAACGTCTGTGATGGTGAGGAACTGACGCGCGTTTATGAAATTGCAGATGACTGTGGCAACACCACAACGGTAACCCATACCATCATTATTGATGCGTACACGCCAACCTTTACAGTAGCTGGAACAGATCCAACAACATGTGGTGGTACCGATGGTTATATCACGATTAGTGGTCTTGATCCCAACACGGATTACGATCTCGGTTACAACGGAAATGCTACCAATCCTATCACGACAGATGGTGCAGGTGAATATGTGATCAACAATTTATCTGCTGGCAGTTTTAGTAATTTTGCTATTAATCCAACTTCGTGTGATTTGTGTGTAGAAACGGTGAACACAAACATTAATCTTGTCGATCCGAATGCACCGCCTGTTGATGCAGGTCCTGATCAAACCATTTGTATTGGCGAAACGGTGACACTTACTGCAACAAACCCTAATAATGCCAATATCTCATGGGATAGCGGTGTGACTGATGGCGATTCATTCGCTCCACCCGTTGGTACGAATAATTACACTGTTACCGCCGAAGAAGCTGGTTGTACTTCAACCGATTTGGTTGTTGTTACTGTGAATCCCCTTCCCAACGTCAATGCAGGAAACGATATCTTTATTTGCGATGGGGAATCTGTTACCTTATCTGGGAGTGGAGCTGATTCTTACACCTGGGATAATGGAGTAAATGATGGAGTTTCATTTACCCCCGGGACAACGACAACATACACGGTTACCGGAGTTTCAACAGAAGGGTGTTCTGCTACAGATGATCTGATGGTAACAATTTACGACAACCCAGCTGTAGATTTTGAAGCGGATGTAACTGAAGGCTGTATACCACAAGAAGTCAACTTCACCAACTTGACCAGTGGTAATTCGGATGTTTGCACATGGGAGATTGATGGAACTACAATTAATGATAATTGTTCTCCTTCCTACACATTTACGAATCCTGGTTGTTACAGCGTTTCACTAACGGTTACTTCTGATGATGGGTGCACTGATAGTTATACAGAAACAAACTATATATGCATCGATGACTATCCAGTTGCTGACTTCTCAGCAGATCCAAACGAGCTTACCCGTTTAGAAAATGAAGTCAACTTTGAAAATCAGTCCACAAATGCTGAAACTTACGCATGGAATTTTGACGATGGCGAAACGAGCACTGCTACGCATCCATCTCATACTTTCCCGGGCGAAGAAGAGGATGAATTCTTAGTCGAACTGATTGCAACTAGCCAGTATGGTTGTGAGGACACTGCTTATCAAACGATTATAATGCGTGAAGAGTTATTGTACTATGTACCAAATTCGTTCACCCCAGACCGGGATCAATTCAACGAAAAATTCAAACCAGTATTCACATCTGGATTTAACCCTCAGGATTATACATTAATGATCTTTAATCGTTGGGGTGAGATCATTTTCGAATCCAATCATCCAGAAGTTGGATGGGATGGAACATATGGTGCAGACAGTGAGGAAATCGTTAAAGACGGAACCTATGTTTGGAAGATTGAATTTAAGACAAAGTACAATGATGAGCGCAAGGTAGAACTCGGTCATGTGAATGTGCTGAGATAATAGTTCATTTGTTTATTCTGTATTAAAACGTCATCTTCGGATGGCGTTTTTTTTTGCATGATAATTGTAACATTACATGTTTATTCGCGTTAAGAAATACGAGTTATCTATTAGAATTTCGAGAATACCAACATGACAAAATTTTACAGCTTTTTAATTGTATCAGTTTTATTTCAATTTTATTCATTCGGACAGGCTGAAGATGAATCTTGCCTCGAGCCTAGAAGAAAAGTACTAAAGCTTATTGATAAAGCTAAAGACGCTACACCCCGGGAGGCATCAAAGCTTTTTAACGAGGCCATTGATAAGGATGATGATAATGCAATGGCTTATTATGAATTCGCCATGTATGCGTATGATCGCGCCATGAAATTATATGATCAAAACCCCAATCCTAAAATGGGAGATAAAAGCTTGGCTACTGCTGAAAAGCTTTTTAAGCAAACCCTCGACCGTTGTTCCGATTATCACGCGAATTGCTTTTATTACCTGGGTATCATTAATTATACCCTTGGGAATAAAAAAGAAGCCGTCAGCTACTTCAAAAAATTTAAAAACTTTCAACCCACTGATATCAATAAATTATCTCCAGATCGCGAAAAACGTCTTAAAGATGTCGCTGAAGTGATTACAAAATTTGAAGAAAACCAATCGTTTCTGGAAGACCCCGTGCCTTTTGATCCAAGCATAGTAAAAAACGTGAGCACCCAGCGGGATGAATACTTCCCTATGATATCTCCCGATAATGAAATTATGTTTTATACCAGACGAGTAGATCGATCTGCTAAGGGTGACATTGTATCGACCATTCGCGAAGAGTTTACCTGGTCAAAAAGAGAAAATATGCAGAGCCTGTTTGACAGCGGCACTCCCCTGCAACCTCCGTTTAATAATGGTACATTCGATAGCTATGGCGCAGCGACTATGTCTGTTGATAACAAGGAAATGATCATATGTGCTTGTAAAGATGAGAAAATCCGAGGACAAACGTATCGCAATTGCGACCTGTATGTTACCTATTATGAGCGCACAGGGGAAGGAGGGAATGACTACCAATGGACTAAGCTCGAAAACTTAGGGGAAGGTATTAACACCAATGACGGTTGGGAAGGTCAACCGACTCTTTCTTCCGATGGGAACACCCTTTACTTTACAGCGAATCGTCCAGATACGCGCGATAATGATATCTTTTTATCAGAACGTTTGTCGGACGGGACGTGGGGGCCCGGAAAACCATTCGCTTTAATCAATACTGCTGGAAAAGACAAAAGTCCTTTCTTTCATCAGGATAGTGAAACGTTTTACTTTGTATCTACTGTTTCCGAACAACGTAAAGGTTTAGGAGGAACAGATATTTTTTATATGCGAAAACAAGATGATGGTTCCTGGTCGAAACCTAAAAACATCGGATATCCAATTAATACGAAAGAAGATGAACTCGGTCTGTTTGTTTCTACCAATGGTAAAGAGGCATTTTTCTCCTCGCGACAAAAGGGGATTTGGAATATTTACTCCTTTGAATTATATAAAGAGGCACGGCCAAAATCAGTCGTTATCGTGAAGGGAAATCTAACTGATGAAGAAGGGAAACCTGCTAAGGATACAGAATTGGAAATTACTTATGAACATTCAGATAAAGTTGAGAAAGTCAGAGTTAATGGAGATGATGGAAAGTACGCGGCTGTCATAAAAACAGACGAAAAACAGGATGTTATGGTTAATGTGAAAAAAGAGGGGCACGCTTTCGATTCACAAATTATTAGTACTGAGGAATTGGCTGCAGGTGAAACGATTCGAAATAAGAACATGGATGTCGAAAAAATTGAAGTCGACAAACCATATACTATCAATGACATTCTCTATGAAACAGCATCAGCAGCACTTTCCAAACGTTCTAAGTTTATACTTAAACAATTCGCGCGTTTTCTAAAAGAAAATGAATCCATTACAATTCTTATTCAGGGTCATACGGATAACGAAGGTCGAGCGCAAACCAATCTTGATCTTTCCGAACGAAGAGCACAAGGAGTTAAAAGCTACTTGATTGAGTTGGGCATTGAAAAAAATCGGCTCAGTGCCAAAGGGTACGGTCAGACACAACCCAAGGTACCCAACACTTCTGCCAAGAATAAGGCTAAGAACAGAAGAACAGACTTTGTTATTCTCAAGAAATAAACTATTCCCAAGAAAGCTCAATTAATAATCGCTATTTGCCCGAGCTCGTTAAAAATAAGACCTTGCCGTTACTGCTGTGCGGCAAGTTGCTGGAAGTCTTTACCTGTAGGCCCCTGATGAACATCCAAATCGAACGTGTGAATCACTGATAACAAATGGTCAAAAATATCAGCTATTACCATCTCGTATTCACCCCAAACCTGAGTTTTAGAAAAGCAATAGATTTCGATTGGCAGTCCTTCATTCGTAGGGGCTAATTGACGTACCATCAATGTCATCTCTTGATTGATAGCCGGGTTGTTTTTTAAGTAATACTCAATATACTTTCTAAAAAGTCCCACGTTTGTTTGGCGCCGTGCATGTATCTGTTCTTCACCAATAAGACCGTGTTTTTCATTGTAGGATTTAATTTCATTTTGCTGGGTTTCAACAAACGATCCCAGTATTTTTACTTTACTTAATTTTTGAATCAACGGGTCATTCGCAAAGCGAATTCGGTCCACTTTAATATTGAGCGAACGTTTGATACGTCGACCGTCGGAATCCTTCATTCCTCGCCAGTTTTTAAAACTATCGGCAATGAAACTATAGGTTGGAATCGTCGTAATCGTCATGTCAAAATTCTGCACTTTTACGGTCGTTAAATTAATCTCCACAACATCACCATCCGCTCCATAACGCTCCATCGTCACCCAGTCACCAATACGCAACATATCATTGGCAGAAATTTGAATACTTCCAACAAATCCCAAAATTGTATCCTTAAAAACTAAGAGAAGAATCGCTGTCATAGCACCTAGCGAAGTGAGGAAAAATGTTGGACTTTGATTGGTTAAAACCGATAATAAAATGATGGCAAATACGATAGTTATAATCAATTTAGCCGTTTGCGTGTAAGCTCCTATTGGTTTCCCTTCAAAAAAGGGTTTCTCCTGAAGCACATCTTTAGTCGCATTCAAAAATCTTCTAATACCCACGAGCACTGCAAAAATAATGAGGAAATCGTTTATGCGATGACTAAATTCATGTGCCTGCGGGTAAGCGAAAAAGACAATGGAGAAAAAATAATCCATGAACAGTAGAGGTAAAATATGCGCCACTGCATTAAAAAACTTCCTTTCTACGAGGACATCATCTAATTTCGTTTTACTTTTCTTTGCTAATCGTTTAATCAATGTGAGCAAAACCTCACGGGTCAACCACCAAATAATGACTGAAAGTATTGCCATCCCCACTAGCAGCCCGATCATCCAAAAGAACGCGTGAGACTGAAAAGCTTCGTTGGCCAATAACTCCTTCATCGTGTGGTCCTCTGTAAGGTAGAAACTTTTAATCCAATTAAAAACGAGTATCTTCATGGTTTTGTTATTTTTAGCAAAAGTAATAAAAGTATGCATCCCAAGGTACAATTTCATCTATTAGGCTGGGTAACGCTACTGCTGTTTCCCGCTTTAGGAGGCTGGTTATTATGGTATTTTGAGGGTTTTAAGTTTATACAAATACTGCAATTATCTGAACTTTTTAAGCCCATTAATCTTATTGGTTTAGAGTTCGGTATTTTTTACGGAATAGTCATACTAGCTGTGTCACAACTATCTATTTTCGAGGATCTCTCTGTTCATCAAGAACGGATGCTCCGAGCACTCCGACTCAATTGGGGTGACGTTATCTTCATGTCATTTTGCGCAGCTTTCGGAGAAGAGATTTTGTTTAGAGCTGGAATACAGTATTGGCTGGGTCCCTGGTTAACCGCTTTTCTATTTATTGCTGTGCATGGATATTTCAGCTTTACCTCTATGAAGAAAAATATACTGGGTATCGTTATCTTCCCTTTTATTCTGATTATCAGTTTTGCTTATGAAACAATTGGACTCTGGTTTTGTATAGCTGCTCACTTTTCTTACGACGTCCTGATGTTCCAAGGGGTTATATTCAAAAAAAAGAAACCAATTGTTAATCGTAAACGATCTTAAAATTGTGTAAACTTCTTACAAATAAACAACGTGGTATCTGAATACTCTGATCCACTTGTAATAGATCAAATCGACGCAGATTACAGAGTTCATCAGGCAAGTCCAAAACATAGCCTGCATTACTCAGGTACAATTCATGTAAGTTCGTTAAATTACCTATCGCTGAAGGGATGGCCGTAAGGTTATTATACCGCAAGTCCAGAATTTCAATGCTTCCTGAATCAAAAAGCGCCGGTTGAATCGTATCGAGCTCATTAAACCGAGCAGATAATGTTTTGAGTTCTGGAATTTGCCCCACTGTAGCAGGGAGTTGTTGGAGGTTATTGTAATCTAACTTGAGGTGTTCGAGTTGCTTCAAATCTCCTATGCTTTTAGGTAAAGAATCGAGATTATTGTAATGGACAAACAGCACTTCAAGATTGGTTAGGGAACCAATTTCTGGAGGTAACGTAGTTAATTCATTGCGTCCGACATATAATTTCTTCAAAGAAGTCAATTCCCCAATTCGAGGTGATATTTCCGTCAATCCAGTTTGGAACAATCGCAATTCTTCGAGATTTTCTAATTCAAAAATAGATGCTGGAATAGAATCGAGCGACTGACGATTCAGATTAAGTGATTTAGTCTCATTGGTCGCCTTGTGAACATTTCGTAAAGCGAACCATGCACAACTGCCAAAAAGGAACCAACTACTGAATAAAATTAAAAACTTGTTAATTTGTAGTCGTCGTAGATTCAATAGCTTATCTTTAAATAAAATCTAAAGATATGAAAAAAGTAACAATTTTATTAGCAGTTGGTGGCCTTCTCATGTGTCCCAACATTTTCGCTCAACAGGAAAACGAAGTTTCAAAAACCAAAGTCGAAGCGCATCACGAGAAAAGTGATAAGGAAATGGAAAAGGAACTCAATTTGACTGCCGAGCAGAAAGAAGAAATGAAAAAAATCAAGGAAAAATATGCTGATAAAGAGCAATCATTACAGCAAGAATTGAAAGCGTTGCGACGAGCCAAACGTGAAGAAATGAAAGCGGTGCTTACTCCGGAACAGCAGGAAAAAGCAAAAACTGTGCACAAAAAACGTATGAAGCGCCACAGCATGAAAAAGCAATTGCGCCGACACAAGGCGCAGCAGCAACGAGTCGAGCCAAAAAATGACTAGATGTGCAGAATGCGGAGTGATCAAGCTCCGCTTTTATCTTTTAAAATATCAGAAAATGCCGCTTTAAACTTTTCTACTTTCGGTCGTACGACAGCTCTACAATAGGGCTGATCTGGATTATTTAAATAGTAATCTCTGTGGTTCGATTCTGCCTCATAAAAGTTATTGATTGGCGTGACCTCTGTAACAATGGGTTTATCGAAGGCTCCTGACTCTTCGAGTTTTGACTTGTACTTCTCGGCAGCTAACTTTTGATCCTCATCGTGATAAAAAATAACAGAACGATATTGTTCTCCAACGTCATTCCCCTGCTGATTTACAGTCGTAGGATCGTGGACAGACCAAAAAACTTTTAACAATTCTTCATAACTTACAACCTCGGTGTCAAAAACAATACGCGCTACTTCAGCGTGTCCCGTTGTACCCATGCACACTTCTTTATAAGCGGGGTTTTTCACATGTCCTCCAGCGTAACCAGGGTAAGCTTCATGAACACCTTTAATCTCTGAAAAAACAGCTTCAATACACCAAAAACAGCCAGCTCCAAATGTTGCTTCCTTCATAAATAAGATTTACTGAATAACAAAACTATGCTCCTAAAGTTCTTACGGGTACTCTTTTTTTATTTTTTTGGTGGCTCCTCTATAGACGATCAGAGCGAGGATAATAATTCCTACTAATACAATCCAGAGCCAATAATCCCAAATAGTGGCAGATTTTTCTACGCGTTGTTGAAGCTCTTGCTCTCGTAATTCGCTCAGGTAATTCTGCTGCTTCAACTCTTGTTGAAAACTAAGACGCAGTGCGGCCAATTCGCCAGAAACTTTTTCCTGACGCAAGGCTTGATCCGTCGCAATATATTCTTTGAGGTATTCGGCTTGTTTGCGATAATTCGCCAGTGAATCATACAAAATACTCATCTGCCAAAGCACATCTCGTTGACCTTCCAGGTTATCATTCTCTTTAGCTATAGCAATGGATTTTTCGTAAGCAACCATGGCACTATCTAACTCATTGACACCAAAGAAAAAGTCTCCCAAATTATAATATGACTCAGCAATGTAAAACTGATCACCACTTTTTTTCCGGTAGGATAGTGATAATTCAAAATAGTCTTGCGCTTTAGAGAAGTCCCCTTGAAAATAAGCTGCAATGGCCAGGTTCGTGTATCCGTTACCAATGAGTTTTGGTTGCCCCGTACTCAAGTTGAACTCCATACTTTTTTGAAGAAATTCAATAGCTTTTTGAGGATCTTCTTTATTTAAATATAACTGTCCCAAAACTCCATAGGCTGTTCCCAGGTTACGCAAATTGGATACAGACTCATTATAATCGATATAATCATTCAACAACTGCTGGGCTTCATCGTACTTTTCCTGAGCGATATAAATACGTGCCAAGTTAGCTGATGATAATGATCGAAAATCATTCTTTCCCGATCGTTTACCATATTTATGAGATTTAAGATAATATTCCTCAGCCTGTACCCGCTCACTTTGTAAATAGGCGTTATTTCCTAAAGCGTTATATACCTCGGCAAGCATGGTGTCATTTTTAGTATACGTAAAGAACTTTTTAGCTGAAATCAATTTTGCAAAACCTTCTTCATACAATCCTTGATCGTTCAATACGTGCCCAAAAATATAATTTGAAAAAGCCAGTGCATCCTCTCTATTATTCTCCGTTCCGGCAGCGTGTAAATCTTGAATAAAATAATAGAGCGTATCTTCATCGACCGTGTTTAGTTCGTTGTGCATCAAAAATATCCGCTCTATTTTCTGGTCAATAGTACCTGAATGATAGTGCTCAATGTGCTCTTCAACCTGTTGACATGATGCTTCATAACTCCATCCCACCAGGATGTATAATAGAAAAAGATATTTAAGCCCTCGCATAGTAAATGATTTATTTCGTGGCGAAATGAGTGTATTCATAATGTTTTCATATAGAATCAAAGATATTAAATATTTATCACAACGTTGAGAATCGCTCCTAATCTTAATAACATTCATGGATTTCAACCACCGTATTTTCAAATAAAAGCGGTCCTGTTCTTCATATTCATGAGTGAATAAGCTGAATGATATATACCTCCCCAATCCAATCAACTCTGGTTAACTTCTGATCATTTTTAAGATGTATAAAAGTGAATTTCATCATCATTTATGATCGCTGCTCAATTTCCTTTGAATTAAACATTTGAATAATTATTTTTGTTAGGATTACAAATTCAAAAAAGACAAATAGATTTATGGCAAACGCACATTTTAAAGTACCAAAAACGGTTAATGAACCCGTAAATGATTACAAACCAGGTTCACCCGAAGTTCAATCACTATTAGGTAAGTATAAAGCAATGTATAATCAGGAACCTATTGATGTTCCAATGTACATTGGTGGCGAAGAAGTTCGAACGCAGGACAAGAAGCCGCTCAATCCACCACACGATCATAAAAAACTGTTAGGTCACTTTAATTATGGTGATCGTTCACATGTTGAAAAAGCAATAGATTCAGCACTTCATGCTAAAAAGGCGTGGTCAAAAATGAACTGGGAGGATCGCGCCAGTGTGTTTTTAAAGGCAGCTGATCTCGTCGCAGGACCTTACAGAGATAAACTGAATGCAGCAACCATGCTGGGACAATCGAAGAATGTTTTTCAGGCAGAAATTGATTCAGCATGTGAATTAGCTGATTTCTTCCGGTTTAATGTAAAGTACTTATCTGATTTATACGCAGAACAACCTGACTCCCCAAGAGGAGTTTGGAACCGACTAGAGTGGCGTCCACTCGAAGGATTCGTTTTTGCTATTACACCGTTTAATTTCACGGCTATTGCCGGTAACTTGCCATCGGCTCCTGCAATATGTGGAAATGTAGCAGTTTGGAAGCCTGCTGAAACGCAAGTTTACGCTGCTAGTGTCATTATGGAAGTGTTTAAGGAAGCTGGTCTACCTGACGGTGTCATTAATATGATCACAGTGGACGGTCCAGAAGCTGGAGACGTCATATTCAAACACAAGGATTTTGCGGGACTTCACTTTACAGGTTCTACGGCTGTATTCAAAAATCTTTGGAAAGAAATAGCGAGTAATATTGACAATTACAGAGCTTATCCTAGAATTGTGGGAGAAACAGGAGGTAAGGATTTTATCATGGTACACAAATCGGCAAAACCAGTAGAAGTAGGTACTGCGATTTCGCGAGGTGCATTTGAATTCCAAGGTCAGAAATGTTCTGCTGCCTCAAGAGCTTACATACCAAAAGAAATTTGGCCGTCGGTAAAACAAACCGTTGTTGACCAGGTAGGTTCTTTCAAAATAGGCACTCCTGAGGATACATCTAATTTCATTAATGCTGTTATAGACGAGAAAGCTTTTGATAAAATAGCTGGATATATCGACTATTGTATCGATTCTAAAGATGCAGAGATTGTCATTGGAGGAAAATACGATAAATCAGAAGGTTATTTCATCCACCCTACTGTGGTTGTTACATCCGACCCCAAATTCAAGACAATGGAAGAAGAAATCTTTGGTCCAGTCATTACGATTTACGTTTATGATGGTGATAAGTATGAAGAGACAATGGATTTACTTGATGAGACTTCTCCCTATGCATTGACAGGCTCCATAATGGCTCAGGATCGTTATGCGATTAATGCAGCCATTGATCGACTTGATCAAAGTGCGGGTAACTTCTATATCAATGATAAACCAACAGGTGCAGTTGTAGGACAACAACCATTCGGTGGTGCACGAGGTTCGGGAACAAATGATAAAGCCGGTGCCAAACTGAACATGATGCGTTGGGTATCAGCGAGAACAATTAAAGAAACTTTTGTTCCAGCAATTGATTATCGCTACCCCTTCATGGGCGAATAAGCTAATAATAACGCAATAATTTTTAAGAGTCGTTTCATTAGAAGCGGCTCTTTTTTTGTCAGATAAAATTGCTGAAAAGGTCACTTTCTAACCAGTCATCTTCTACGTTGATTGTATTTAAATGTTATGCAAGATCTTTATTAACACAACCCTTTGAATAAAGAAACGATAAAAAATGAGTCTTACGCTACTTCTTTCTTACTTTTGAAATATGATTAAACGGCTTAAATATCTTAAAAATAAATATGTGCTGACACTGATCGTGTTTGTCATCTATATTCTCTTCTTAGATGATGTCGATGTTTTTACGATTGTCCGCCAGGAGGTAAAGCTCAACAAGTTAAAAAACGAGAAGCGCGAGTTAGTTGAGAAGTATAAGAAAACAAGCCAAACGTTAGAGCAATTAGATAATATTGAATCTCTTGAACGATACGCCCGAGAGAAAAAAATGTTTAAACGCGATGATGAAGATATCTTTGTTATCGTTGAAGAAAAATGATCCCTATATTGCTATAACTTACACCATTTAATCATTATATGCTATAATTAGGAAGTTATACAAACTCGACTGCCCCCTATCATGATAGTGCAAGAAGTTTCACAAATTTGAACCCAAAAAAAAGGCTGTAACCACCTTATAACCTGACATAAGTCAGTTTTTTTATGTAACATTTGTCATTCTGATTTCAGTGTCATTTCAAGTTCTTTGTACCAGTAAAAAGAAATGAATTATAAATTATAAAAACACAATGTCATGAAAGTAGAACAAATTTACACTGGATGTATCGCTCACGCTGCTTATTATTTAGAAAACAATGGAGAAGCTGCTATCTTCGACCCGCTACGAGAAGTGGAGCCTTATATTGAAAAAGCTAAAAAGGAAAACGCCAAAATCAAATATGTGTTCGAAACACATTTTCATGCCGACTTTGTTTCAGGACACTTAGATCTTGCCAAAAAAACAGGAGCTGAAATTGTCTATGGGCCTACAGCTCAACCACAATTTGAGGCGGTAATTGCTAAAGATAACCAACAATTTCAAGTTGGAGACTATACGATAAAGGCAATTCACACGCCGGGTCATACGATGGAGTCCACAACTTACTTGCTAATCGATGAAAAAGGAAAAGAACACGGAATCATCACTGGAGATACTTTATTCATCGGTGATGTGGGAAGACCAGATCTCGCACAACACGTCATTGAAGATTTGACGGAAGAAAAGTTAGCAGGGCACTTATTCGATTCTTTGAGAAACAAGATCATGCCATTAAGTGACGAGCTCATCGTTTATCCAAACCATGGTGCAGGAAGCGCTTGCGGTAAGATGATGTCAAATGAAACAACTGATACGCTAGGTAATCAAAAAGAGACCAATTATGCCTTGCGGGAGGACATGACAAAAGATGAGTTCGTAAAAGAATTGCTCACAGGTCTTAAAAATCCTCCTGGATATTTTCCTAAAAATGTACTCATGAACATTCAGGGATACGAAAGCTTAGATGATGTTAAAGAACGTGCGGAACAACCGCTGAGCGTCGAGGCTTTTGAATTAGTCGCCAATGAAAAACGACCACTGATCCTGGATACGCGAGCAGCAGATCGTTTTCACAAAGGATTTGTGCCCAACAGTATTAACATTGGATTAGACAGTAATTTTGCCATGTGGGTCGGTGAATTAATTCCTGATATCAAACAAGAGATTCTCTTAGTTACGGAACCTGGTAAAGAAGAAGAAAGTATTATTCGGCTTTCAAGAGTTGGATACGACCATGCTATTGGTTTCTTGAAAGGTGGCTTTGAAAACTGGAAAAAAGCAGGAAAAGAAGTTGATTCAACACACAGAATAAACGTTGATGAACTTCAAGAAAAAATAAAACAAGGTGTAAAAGTCTTTGATGTCCGAAAAGAGAGTGAATTCAAATCGCAACATGTTGAAGGAGCAATCAATACGCCACTAGGTTCTATTAATGATCATCTCGCATCATTCCCAAAAGATAAACCTTTTGTGATTCATTGTGCTGGAGGATACAGAAGTATGATTGCCTCTTCTATTCTGAAATCGAGAGGTTGGGACAACTTTGAAGACATAATCGGAGGATTTGACGCGATCAAAGAAACAAATGTTCCTGTAACGGAATACGTTTGTCCAACTACATTGTTGTAGAATTTCAAGATGTAACAATTTAATAAAAAAAGAAAGGGACGTATTGAAATACATCCCTTTCTTATTGATTTCAATCGAAGTTGAATGCTATTTTTTAAATGCTGTTAGTGTCTTCTCGATGATCGCCACACAATCCATTAACTGCTCTTCAGTCATTACTAAAGGAGGAGCAAAACGGATGATGTTTCCATGTGTAGGTTTTGCGATCAATCCATTCTCTTTTAGTGCCATGCATAAATCCCAGGCTGTTGAAGATTCCGGAGAATCATTAATGAGAACAGCATTGAGCATCCCTTTACCACGTACTTTTGTTACAAGATCGGTTTTGTCAATAATACGTTTCATCTCATCCCGAAAAATACGCCCCAACTTACGAGCTCTTTGTGCTAAATGTTCATCTCGTATAACTTCCAGAGCAGCTACAGCAACTTTAGCCCCTAAAGGATTTCCTCCAAAAGTAGAACCGTGCTGACCGGGCTGAATGACATTCATGATTTCATCATCTGCCAATACAGCAGAAACGGGATATACACCGCCAGAAATAGCTTTACCAAGAACTACGATATCTGGACGCACGTAGGTATCTTCTTGCTGTTCACAATGACCCTCACAAGAACAATTACCGCAAACAGCCAACAAGCTGCCCGTTCTAGCGATACCTGTCTGAACCTCATCGGCAATAAAAGTAACATCGTGCTTATCACACAATTTTCTGGCTTCCGCCATATAGTTATCAGCTGGTGTAAACACACCTGCTTCCCCTTGAATTGGCTCCACGAGGAATCCTGCTACATTCTCTTCCTGAAGTGCCTTGTCGAGCGCGTCGACATCATCATAAGGAATCTTTATAAAACCAGGTGTATAAGGCCCGAAGTTTTTCCGTGCTGCTTCATCGTTTGAAAATGAAATAATTGTAGTTGTTCGTCCGTGAAAGTTATTTTCACAAACTACAATTTTCGCTTGTTCCTCTTCAATTCCCTTTTTTTCATAGGCATGCTTACGACAAATTTTAATTGCTGTCTCAACTGCTTCAGCACCTGAGTTCATTGCCAGCACTTTGTCAAAATCAAAAAATTCAGTTACAAATTTTTCGAAAGGACCCAAAACATCGTTATAAAAAGCACGAGAAGTTAAGGTTAAGGTTTCTGATTGATCTTTCAAGGCACCCACAATGTGCGGATGACAGTGCCCCTGATTGACAGCTGAATATGCCGAGAGAAAGTCGTAATATTTTTTCCCTTCAACATCCCAAACATGTACACCATCTCCTTTTGAAAGGACCACAGGGAGTGGATGATAATTGTGTGCACCATGCTTTTCCTCCATTTTTATTAGATCCTCTGACGATAATTTTTCTTGTGTCTCACTCATAAAATAAATTGTTCTTTAGTTTGAAATAATTATTAAAATCCTTGTTCTATCTAAGGTTTGACTTACATGCAAATATACAAATGTATTCCGGAAGTCAAAGGCTGTGCTGCCTTTGAATCATTCTACATTAGCTCATTCCTCATGATTTTAACGTATGAAAACCCATTCATTCGATGTTGACATTTGCTCGTTATATGAGTAACCATCCACATCGTAACCTTTGAGATCTTCTACATCTGTATATTGATTACGAACTATATCTCTCGCCATAGCTCCTCGGGCGTGTTTCGCGTACATCATGACAACTTTGTATCGATCTCCTTTGAGTTCCTTAAAAACGGGTGTAATCACCCGAGCATTCAATTTTTTCTGAGCCAGAGCCTTAAAATATTCTTTCGATGCCAAATTAATGACAACTTCATCCTTATCCATCTCTTTATTCAAATAATCAGCCAGTTGATCAGCCCAAAACTCGTATAAATTTTTTTGATTTTTACTGATTTCCCACTTCGTTCCCATTTCTAGTCGATAAGGATACATGAGATCAAGTGGGCGTAACATACCGTAGAGCCCCGATAAAATTCTGATATCCTTCTGCGCTCGCTGAAAATCGTCCGCATCAAAATCTTCAACCGCCAGCCCTTTATAAACTTCTCCCGTAAATACGGTAATTGCCGGTTGCATATTATCCTGTAAAGTGGTTGGCTGTTCCCATGATTGATAGCGATCGTAATTGAGATCAGTCAAGTTCTCTGAAAGCTTCATCAACGCACCAAGATCACGTTTTTTCATTTTTTTTAACTTTTTTGCTAAACGATCAGCTTCTTGAATAAACGGGGCTGTGCTCGTTATGGGAGTTTCAATACGTCGATTGTAATCCAGCGATTTGGCTGGTGATAAAATTATTTTCATGTAAACATTTTGACAGTTTATACAAATATAAACACAAATTGTTTGGTGGATAACATCGAGTCTTTTTGACAGATTTTCAGTACAAACGCTGACAAATTTGTTCCAAATCATCAAAAATATGACGAATTGTCTACTTGTAGCAAATGGCAACATCTTTGAGCCTTCGCGATTATCGAATATAACGAGAAAAAAGAATTGTGATGGGTAATAAAAAGAAAAATAATCAAGAAGAGTCAGTCGAACAGACTGAAGAACAAGTGAAGGAGGCAGAAAATACTGCCAACCCAGAGAGCAAAACAGAGGATCAACATTCTGAAAAGGAACAGCAAGATCAACAAGATCAGCCAAAGGAAGAACTGGATCCTATCAAGGAATTGGAATCGAAGTACAACGAACTCAATGACAAGTACCTTCGTCTCTACTCTGATTTTGACAACTTCAGAAAGCGAACAATTAAAGAAAAAGGTGAGCTCATTTCTTCTGCCAGTGGGGAAATCATCAAAGATCTTCTTGCCGTACTCGACGATTTCGAGCGCGCATTGGAATCAAATGCTTCTTCTGAGGATGAAGCTGGCATGAAAGAAGGCTTTGAATTGATTTATAACAAATTTAAGAACATCCTTGCTTCCAAAGGAGTTAAGCCTATGAATAGTAAGGGCGAACCTTTTGATTTGGATCACCACGAGGCCGTGACTAACATTCCTGCAGAAAATGAAGAAGATAAAGGCAAGGTCATGGACGTGATCGAAAAAGGATATTTTTTAAACGACAAAGTATTGCGATACGCTAAAGTAGTAGTAGGACAATAAACGATTTTATGAGTGAAAAAAGAGATTATTACGAGGTATTAGGAATAAATAAATCAGCATCCGCATCGGAAATAAAAAAATCCTACCGCAAGCTCGCGTTAAAATATCATCCGGATAAGAATCCAGATGACCCAGCGGCTGAGGCAAAGTTTAAAGAGGCTGCTGAGGCCTACGAAGTGTTGAGCGACCCTCAAAAGAAGCAGCGCTACGACCAGTTTGGTCACGCAGGAGTTGGCGGTGCTGCAGGTGGTGGCGCCGGTGGATTTGGCGGCATGGATATGGACGACATCTTTTCCCAGTTCGGCGACATTTTCGGCGGCGCCTTTGGAGGCGGTGGCGGTCGACGAGGGGGTGGGCAACGCCAGCGAGCAGCTCGTGGAACTAATTTGCGAGTCAAAATTAAAATGACCCTCGACGAAGTTAATGATGGTGTACAGAAGAAAATCAAGGTCAACAAGCTTGTGAATGCTGATGGTGTCACCTTCAAAGATTGTCAAACATGTAAAGGTTCTGGTCGGGTTCAACGCGTGACACAAACATTTTTAGGCGCCATGCAGACGGCTTCAACCTGCCCTAATTGTCAGGGTACCGGTAAGATTATAGACAAAAAACCAGCTGATGCTGATAGCCAAGGGCTCAAACGACAGGAAGAAGTTATCGAAATAGAAATTCCGGCTGGAGTTGAAGATGGTATGCAGCTTTCAGTGAGTGGTAAAGGAAACGCCGGACCATTCAATGGCATAGCTGGAGATCTACTCGTAGTTATTGAAGTAACAGAACACGAATCACTTCGCCGCGACGGTCAGAATGTACATTATGAAGCATTCATTAATTTTGCCGATGCAGCATTGGGAGGTAGTATAGAAGTGCCAACCATAAAAAGTCGTGCAAAAATTAAAATAGAACCTGGAACACAAAGTGGCAAAATGCTTCGCTTAAGAGGTAAAGGACTTCCGAGTGTTCAAAACTACGGCACAGGTGATCAGTTCGTTCATATAAATGTTTGGACACCCAAAAAACTATCCAAAGAAGAGCAGAAAATCATTGAAAAGTTCCGCGAAAGCGAAAACTTTGCTCCCAATCCCGATGGAAAAGAAAAAGGCTTTTTCCAACGGGTCAAGGATATGTTTAGCCATTAGCACCAAAATAGATCCTTTAATTATAACAAAATCAGCAGAAAATTTGAAATAATTAATATTTTTTTCGGTTAACATGCTGAGATTTAGAAATAAAATTTATATTCGTAAAAACTAATTAAAAACTGAGAATTTATGAAAAAACTCAAACCAATGGCCTTTGCAACACTTGCTTGTGCAGGGTTGTTCTTAGGTTCGTGTACAGTG
Organism: uncultured Fluviicola sp.; assembly: GCA_964346075.1. Lineage (GTDB taxonomy): Bacteria > Bacteroidota > Bacteroidia > Flavobacteriales_D > Crocinitomicaceae > Brumimicrobium. The sequence continues at coordinate 17,622 of CAYFTH010000008.1, forward strand.
ACACACACTGTAGCTTTAACCAATAATCCAGTTGGATCGAAAAGAGGTGAGATGTCTTCTGGAAGAGGTGATGTGGATTCAGGTGTTACTTATGAAGCAACCATGAAACAAGGGCGTATCACCAAAGTAGGTGTAGCTGAGTACAAAATGAAAGACTACGTGTTCTTCATAAAAGAACACATGACAGTAACAGGAGAGTAAAACTATAGAATTATGAAAAAAGTAAACAAATTTCTTTTCGGCGCTATTGTTGCAGTAGGCTTGAGTTCTTGCTCAACAATTTACCCCGTAAATGTAACAAACAACGCAGTAGATGCCAAAAAGGGTACATCTGAAACAACTATCATTTTCGGTTCTGCAGGTCCCGCTATCACGCCTAGTGGAGCAGCTGATATAGGCAACATCAGTTATGGTCATGGACTCGTGCTCAACAAAAATTACGGTGTTATTGAAGCTATAGAAAATGGAAACATTGAGAAAGTTGGAGCCGTTGACCTGAAAGTAACGAACTATATTCTTTGGACCAAAGCAGAAGTGATTGTTTCTGGTGAATAATAAAAAAAATTGAGAGTTATGAAAAGTATTAAGTATATTTTGACTGCAAGCCTCGTCGTATTGATGCTGGGTGCTTGCTCACATTCCCGACCACTGATGGTAACGGATAATCCGAGCGAAAAGAAAGGTACGTCTGAATACAAAGTTGTTTTAGGTGTTTTTCGACCTATGCACACTGACATTTCGATTCGTTCAGCCGCTGAAAACGGTGGAATCAGTAAGGTTTCAACAGTGGACTTCCGCGTTGAAGGGAATATTTTCTCAACGACATACAAAACGATTGTAACGGGAAAATAGTCTATAACACACATTATTAAAAGCCTCTACTTGCTCAAGTAGAGGCTTTTTTAATTTTACATCAAGTGGAAAAATGAATAATACTTTAAAAAAAAGCACCACAGTAGTCATCCTCATTATGATGAGTTTAGGTCGGATGAGTTGGTCTCAAGAACAAAATGACACGAACCAGGGCAACAGCATAAAAATCGAGCACTACATTCGCAAAATAAAAACAGACACCCTGTATTTTGCTGGTGATGCACTCAATAATTCGTTTTTCAAAATTAAATTTCCCGACTCCCTGTTCAACGCCGCAAAAGTAACGGTAAAGAAGTATATCATTGACGGCATTCGCGGAGTTCATGGAACCTTATTCTCCAAAGAAAAAACGTTCTACAAAGTCAGATACCAGGTAAAAGGACACCGCAGAGCAGAAAAGTTTCTCGAAAAAATTCTGGAGACATTAGACCTGACTAAAAAAGAGTTAGAAGAAGCTGAATACATCGAAATTCATGGAAAAGAAGTCGTGTTCAACTACGATACCAGCAAGCGCTTTCACTACTTTGTCTTCCGACTGCCCGATACCTCTCAGGAAATTCAGATAAAATAGCATCGTCTTCAACTCTCGGGCAACAGGCATTACAAATGAAGTAACAGATCATGCTTATCAGGGAATCTTCCACCCTTCAACATCCATTTCAAAAATATCGATACTCGCTTTATTACCCTTCAAGCGATAAGTAGATAATAGCACTTTGTTATGATTATCGAAATACTTAAAATACAAGTCGTTATTTACAGTGTTAAAGTCAGGCCCAAGATTTTTTGGTTCAGACCATGTATCTCCAAGGTTCTCTGTCACATAAATGTCATATCCTCCCATTCCTTTCAATCCATTCGATGAAAAGAATAAATAGCGGTTATCTGGCGTAATATATGGTGTTGTTTCATCGCCAACGGTATTCACTGTCATAGGTAATTTTTGTGCTTCACCCCACTTATTCCCTTGTTTGTAGACCACATAAATATCCGATCTCGAATTTTGTCCATCGCGATCACTCATAAAGTACATGGTATTACCATCCTTAGTAAGCGTTGGCAATCCGTCAAAGAACGTTGTATTAATCGAACTGTTTGTGATTGGCTTCGGCGTATTCCACCGATCTTCTTTTGTACGTTCAGAGATACAAATGTCAGAACCATTCGTTTTTCGTTTATTTCTGATATCAGCAGCCTCTGTATTTACCGTCATGTAAGCTCTATTTCCGTCATCACTCAAGTGATTCACTACATCGAAGCCCTCAGAGTTCAATCGTTCCACATCGTTTGTGGCTTCTGACCACTCTCCTGCTTCTTCGTCCCATCGCGACAAATAGACATCTTCAAAATAACGTTGATCGTCTGGATTGATATTTCCTCCTTTTGTATCAGGTCGTCGCGAAGTAAAGAAAAGTTCTTTCCCATCATGACTTAAAAAAGCGGCGTAATCATCATATCCAGAACTAATATCTTGTTCTAATCGATGACGGGCAAATGATTGCTTTTGATCATCTACGGATTGAGCAAAGGCAATCTCGTCAATCTTTTGTTGTACATTAAAAGCACGCTGTTTTGAGCTAGACAACTGAATTTTCGCCAGATCGTAATTCATACGGGCACTATCCAACAAACTCTGACGATGATACGCTTCTCCTAAAAGCATAAAAACTTCTCCGTCATCCGCCTCGCTCAGGGATTCAGCTATTTTCGCATATTTTAAAGCGTAACCATAATTACTCATTTGATAATGTGATCGCCCAATCCAGTAGGCCGCCTGCGCATTGAATTTATCGCGAACATAGGCTTCCCTGAATTTACGCAATGCATCGCGCATTTTACCAGTATTGTAGAGCTTTCTACCTTCATCAACGAGGAATGAAGACGCTGCCCGATCGATCAAACTCGAGCTCGAATCTGGAGGAACTACTATAGGCGATTTCGCTTCAGTCACGCCACTGTAGCTCATAAAAACAATAAAAACGAGTAGTGTGTGCAGTATTTGCTTCATGTGCTTAACATTAATTCGGAGAATAAAACTAAATCAATTTATTTTTAAATTATGCTTTATTCTCACATTTTTCATTCAAAGATAAAAAATTGTGCGAAAATGGCTTTCAACTCCTGTTGATTCTCTGAATGTTATCTTTTTCAGATGTATCTTTTTTACGGGAAAACTGATTATTGTTCAAATCCACCAATTCGTGCATCGACAACGTAGCAGCTACAATAGCGAGAATCGGTGAACAAGAAGCCATGATCCACAACAAAAATTGCAACAAACTCGTTCCCAATGTTTCGAACGGGTGATCTAAAAAATTAGAATAATCGACCATAGCTCCGAGCTCTACGGGTACTAAAATTAATATCGAGTAGATCGTACCGATAGCTATGGCTAAGCCACGATGATTGCGCATAAAATGAATACTTTGATCGATATCCAAACGCCTTCTTTCATTGACGTAATCAATAAAACTAAACCCGTAGTAAAAAAAACCAATCACGAAAGTCAAATAAAACACTGGCGATTGGTGCGCTTCTTCCCATCCAAAAGCTGAAACAATAAGAATAACCAGAAAGAAAACATATTCCCACATGACATTCCGCATCGCTATTCTGAGGCCCCTTCTTACATCGTGGAGTGTTTGACGTAAACTAAATGGGTAGTAATTATTGGTGAGTTTTTTCTCTACTACTTGAGATATGATCGAAAGCAAAGGTGATAACAGGACCACAACGATATATTTGGCAAACTTCATTAAAACAAGACCGATCGATATACTCAACAGCATTTTAATCAGAAACCAAATCGTTTCATTCATATTGGAACATTCAACACATCCTAATTCTCCATCCCATCCTGCATTCCAGGTGGCAAACTCATTTCCAATGTAATAGAGTATAAGCATTAGCAAAGCTGGAATTGGAATATACCAATAAAGTTTGTGGGTTTTTATAAACTTTATAGCGCTCCAGTATGAACGTATTCCCAATGCAAAATGTCGAAAAAATTTCATGGTTTAATTGTCGTTTTCAAATGTAAGGAAAGGGAACGAATTAGGCGATCTAATATCACCAAGATTTACTATCTTTGCGCTTTTCCAAATAGTGAATGTTATGGATTTGAATACACTTACGGCTATTACACCTGTTGATGGTCGCTATCGCAAAAAAGTAAAAGAATTGGCCCCGTTCTTTTCGGAGTATGGGCTTATAAAATACCGCGTAGTCGTTGAAATAGAATACTTAATTGCTTTGGTCAATTCAGGTGTTGAGCCACTATCCCATTTCCCAACCGATCAATTTGATAACCTGAGAGAAGTATATCAATCATTTTCAGAAGAAGACGCGCTCATCATAAAAGAAACTGAAAAAACGACCAATCACGACGTGAAAGCTGTCGAGTATTTTGTCAAAGAAAAACTCTTAGCATTAGGGCTTGATCAATATGTTGAATTCGTTCATTTTGGATTAACTTCTCAAGATATTAATAATACGGCTGTTCCGCTTTCACTTAAAAATGCGTTGGAAACAGTCTACATTCCTGAACTTTTAAGGGTCATAGAGCAAATCGAAGAATACGCCGAAAAATGGAGCGACGTATCCATGCTCGCCAAAACTCACGGTCAACCAGCATCCCCTACTCGTTTGGGCAAAGAAATGCGCGTGTTTAGTGAACGCCTGCGCATTCAACTGGTTCAATTAAAAAGCGTCCCGTTTTCTGCAAAATTCGGTGGTGCGACAGGAAATATGAATGCTCACTTCGTTGCATTTCCTGACGTAAACTGGGTTGAATTTGCCAATAATTTTGTTAGCGACCAACTCGAATTAACACGAAGCCAGACAACTACTCAAATTGAACATTATGATAATTTAGCGGCTATTTTTGATGCTATGAAACGCATCAACAATATTTTGATCGATTTGGATCGCGATATGTGGACCTACATATCAATGGATTATTTCAAACAACGCTTAAAAGAAGGTGAGATTGGATCGAGCGCCATGCCCCATAAAGTAAACCCCATCGATTTTGAGAACTCTGAAGGTAATCTGGGAATTGCCAGTGCACTATTAGAGCACCTGGCTAATAAGCTTCCCATTTCCCGACTTCAACGTGACCTCACCGATTCAACAGTACTCCGAAATATTGGGGTACCCTTAAGTCACAGCCTCATTGGCTTCAAATCTACTTCCGCAGGGCTCAGCAAGTTGCTACTCAATGCTCCTGCCCTCGAAAAAGACCTCGAAAATAACTGGGCAGTAGTCGCTGAAGCAATTCAAACTATTTTACGCCGTGAAGGTTTTCCGAAGCCGTACGAAGCACTCAAAGGACTCACGCGTAAGAATGAAAAAGTAACCAAAACCACCGTTCACGAATTTATTGATACTTTAGCAGTCGATGAAGCCATCAAAGCTGAGCTCAAAGCAATATCTCCTCAAAATTATACGGGCGTTTAACGAAGATTTACAACGAATGTATTGCTCAACTGAACAGGTTATTGAGGAGCGCTACCTGCCTTAAATGGTCGATTATAAATCAATCAGGAATGCGGTGGTTTACTTCACGCTTAATTTGTTTTTTCTCTGAAGGAGTCAGTTGCGTTTGTTGAAAATTATCGATTTTTTTTAGTAAACGGTCCAAAAATGCGGTGTCTTTGGCAAAATTGCGGCACAACTTGCACATCATAAGATGTACTTTTACTTCGATGCGTTGTCGAAGCGGTAGGCGCTCCTCACTTCCTCGCTCGATTAATTCTGTTATTTCTCTGCAATTTTTCATTCTAATACCATTTCTGCTGGAGACAATCGCGCAGCAATAATTTAGCGCGATGAACAATTACCCAAAAATTAGACGATGACAGGTCGTATTCCTTACAGATGACCTCTCCTTTCTTTTGTTCCATGTACTTGGCATTCATTACCTCCCTGCTTCTTGGTGGCAACTGACCCAAACACTTATGTAATTCATCTATTTGCTCTTCAGCTGAAATCCGATCTTCTGCACTGGCAACAGACTGATCAGGAGCATTCTCGATAATCCAACTCCCCTTACCAGGTCCATTCTCATGAAAAAAATCAGAAGCAACATCGGTTTTTCGTACATTGCGCTTTCGCCAATGATCGATGATTTTACGTTTTAAAATACTTGTGAGCCAAGTTCGTGGTGTACTTCTTCCTTCAAAATCGTCTACGCCTTTTAAAGCTGAAACGTAAGTGTCTTGTATAAAGTCAAGGGCCTGATGACGATCATTAACCTGAGTCATCGCATACCGCAACAAATAATCTGCATGCTCGTCAACCCAATGCTCTACATCCTTTTTATTATACATGATTTAATTTTAATAGGCATGACTAAATTAAAATAAATCTTCGAAATGACCCTAAACCATTATTATGTAATGCAACATTGCAGATCTCAAAATTCATCAAAAGAAAAATACGTCAATCTATCGTAACAACCTTTATTTGCTACTCCTCGGGTAATGGAGGTTTATTCAAACAGTAAATTTGTGCATGGAACTCAAATTTATCACTCCCTTTTTGTAACTTCGTTGTAAAGAATGGTGCTCGACTACAAACTTCCATATCGCTTCATATTTTTTTTCGTTTTTACGAGCTTCGCGCTTCAGGGTCAGATGCTCAAACATTATGATGACTTTGACATGTTTTGGACTGAGCATTTCCGGGATCGTTGTTCCATTGAAAAAATTATTTACTCCAGTGAAAAAGAATATACGGCTGTGACAAGTCGGACCTACTTCTATAATTTTTTTAGCCCTAATCACCGTCGTTACTTTTTTGAGCCTATCGAAAACATGCAACTCTCCAACAGTAAACGTATTAAGCTCTACGGTAACGGAAAAACAAGTGCTTTTCGCGATTTCGCCGTACTGAATAATCAACTATTGTTTGTAAGTGAACGAAAACCTTTTTTAAGCAAGCGTATTGAAACGTATTATCATTTATACAACCCTGACGAACGAGTGCGAGAAAACCATGGGGTTCCAATAGCAACTTTTGATATTCCGCGAACTTTTCGGCAGTCGAACATACACGCTATCAATAGTATTGATCAAACCACGGCAGCCTACTTCTCTATCCTTCCTGGAGATTTAAACGATTTTCCGCGGTATCATTATGCTATTTTTGACAGTACCCATCAAATCATGAGTCAAGGCAGTTCGATTTTACCCTACAGAAAAAGATCCATCAACTTTAAGCGCTATTTTCTGACATCAAACGGCACATTTGTAGCGATCGCCGATTTATCATGGAACGACAATAATAATGCGCATTCTAAAAATATCATCTTTATGAAGATCGGTCATGAACTTGTAGAGATCGACATTGCTCATAACAATTATTCGTTGCGAGATATTCAATGTACTGAATTTGACCGTAACATCGTATTATCAGGACTCTATTCAGCTAAAGATCTACCCGGAATACGCGGTGTTTTTAAAATCACTCTTGATCCATTTGGAGAAGTATTGGATCGTCATTATAAAAGCTTCAATCAGGATTTTTTAATTCAGGCCGCTTCTTCATTTGATGCTCCAGTGTCGTACGACAGGCAATCACTACCTGAAGGTATTGGCAACTATAAAATGCATTCATTACGTACATTGCCCAATGGCGATATTTTAGGAACAGCTGAACACCATGCAGTTGAAGAACGCATTAGTGGTGCTGGAGCGCCAGGTACCAATCGCCTCGACACCTATTATTATAGAAATGGAATCATCGTTTTCAAGTTTAGTACAACGGGCGAACTCTTGTGGAATCAGTTCATTCCAAAACGCCAGCAATCCATGAACGACCGCGGTTATTACTTATCTTTCTCAGAAATTTATCACGACAATGCAATCTACATTCTTTTCAACGACCACCTCAAAAATTACCGGGACGATCATTCATATGCCCACCCCGCTGCTATCAAAACTGCCGTTTTGAATAACTGGAGAAACACTATCGCTATTACAAAAATCAATACGGAGAGTGGAGAACAACAACGTTGGTGCTCTTTGAATAAAAAGGAATTAAAAACACTTCTGGTACCACAACTTTGTGTTGAAAATCGTCTCAAACACGAACTATTTTTATATGCTAATTCAGGTAATCGCCACCGTTTTGGTCAGCTCAATTTCACGGATGATTCGCAATAAATCAGTCAATCTTTAATATATTCAAGGCTTAAGAATGAAATCCCACCGCACCTCATCCGCTATACGGAAGAAAATACTTAATTTAGAATATTCTTAAATAGAGGTACACACAACAATGATCAAACACAAAAGCATATACACTGGTGTAAAATATTTTTTTCTCTCAGCGATTATGTGCTGGTTTCTTACCCAACATTTATGGGGACAACGCGATGTGAGCGATGAGGTAATCGGAACGCCCTATGTTGGTATTCAGTACGGGTTAAATGGAACAGGTGGAGATTTAGCGGATCGCTATGGTCTAACGAATGCGCTTGGCGTATACGCAGGTTACAAGACAAAAGGTAACTGGATGTTTGGACTGGATGGCAATTACTTGTTTGGCAATGATATACGCATCGACGGCCTGTTAGATAATGTCAAAGATTCCAAAGGACAGTATGTGAATACTTCAGGAGAACCTGGCATCGTGCTTTTATTTAATAGAGGTTTTCATGTTAATGTATCTGTTGGTAAAATCATCCCTATACTCAGCCCTAACCCGAATTCAGGTATCATGGTTCAATTCAGCGCAGGATATCTTTGGCACCGTTTGCGGATTGAAACTCAAGAAGATGATATTCCGCAACTTCAAGGGGATTATCGTAAAGGATATGATCGTTTAACCATTGGTGCAAATACAGGTCAGTTTATCGGCTATAGTTTTATGGCGAATCAGGGTATCTTCAATTTTTACGGTGGTTTTTATTTTCAACAGGGCTTTACACGCAATCAGAGAGATGTATTTTGGGATCATCCGAATGAAAAGGTGTCTAAGGATCTACGTATCGAACATTTATATGGCTTCCGTGTAGGTTGGATCATACCGATTTACAAGAGACAACCTAAAGATTATTACTACAATTAACTGATGTTTTATTCGACAGGTATATATTTATACGGTGCTCTTATTCGTCTTGCAGGAATACTGGGCAATCAAAAAGCAAAAAAATGGGTCAATGGTCGTCATCAATGGTTAAAAAACCTTCCGAACACTCAGGGTAAAAAGGTTGCCTGGTTTCATTGCGCGTCGCTGGGTGAATATGATCAAGGATTACCCGTTATGGAGGCTTGGAAAAAGCAATATCCCGATGATTTTATTCTCGTCACTTTTTTCAGTCCTTCGGGATATGAAAACAAAGCCGATCAATCCATCGGTGATGCCACCTGTTATTTACCGCTCGATACACCTGCCAATGCACGTAATTTTATTGAGCATTTCAGACCAAATCACGCCTTCTTCATCAAATACGAATACTGGATCAATTTTATTAAGTACGCAGACCAAAGGAATTGTTCCATTTATGGACTGAGTGCGATTTTTCGACCCTCACAGCGTTTTTTCAATTGGTATGGAGGTGTTTTTCGCAAAGCTTTGCATCGCTTTGACTATTTTTTTGTGCAAAATCAATCGAGTCGACAATTGTTGAATTCTATAGGGATCACCAACACTACTGTTACAGGTGATACGCGTTTTGACCGTGTTCTAGAGCGTGTGGAAAACCATAAAAATCAGCCCATCATTGGACAATGGGCAAACAAAGAGCACGTTTTTGTAATGGGGAGTTCCTGGTCAATCGATGAGGAGATGATCATTCCATTCATTAATAATGGGGATATTGCTTCTAAAGTAATTATAGCTCCTCACGAAGTTAATGAAGACCATATTCAAAAAATAAAAAAGCAGCTCAATGTAAGTTCAGAACGCTATACAGAAATCGATGAGTCAACTGGTATTGCCCCTTCCACAAAGGTCCTTATTCTCGATTGTATTGGGTTATTAGCTTCGGCCTATCAATATGGGAAGATTGCTTACGTTGGTGGCGCTTTTAAAACTGGTTTACACAATATTTTAGAACCCGCCGCATTCGGTTTACCTGTGATTTTTGGTCCACACTATGCGAAATTTCCGGAAGCACAGCTGTTTATAGATGAAAAGATTGGCCAATCAGTCGTCGATTCCGATTCTTTCTATAAAGCCTATCAACATTTCTCAGCCAATGACAAAATCACCCTTCGTGTATACCAGTTCATGCAGGAAAACCGCGGAGCAACAACACAAATCATGCATCACTTCACACAATAGTTGTTTGATCAGTTATCAATATAAATTTCCAAAGGAGCTCCGTCATAACGTGACACCTGAACACCTCCTGCACTCGTAACATCTGAAGCGTCCTGGGTTTTTGCTCGTCTTATATGGATTGTGGCTTCCTCCAGGCCCAAATCACTTAATTTATCTTGTGTGAGGTTGATTGATGTAGCATTGACACCAGTCTGAGTAAATACAACTACATCATCTTCAGCATTACCATCAATAGTTACCGTTATAACTTCCCCCTGTTGAAGGGGATCCCCGTTCCATTCTAACATAAAATTCGAAGAACGTGATAACGTATCAATAGAATTATCAATACTTATGGAAGACACTAAATCTATCGAATTAGAATATATGGTCTCTTCCGTATCCGTGTATTGAAAATCAACATTACTCACGACTCCATTTTCCTCCGTTTCATAATACGCCAAAGCCTGCTTAAAAGGCATAAGATCACCATTGGCTAAAACTTCAGCAGGATCAACCAACTCTAATTTTGTACCAGTGGCATTACTGAATTGAAAATGTGCTCTCGCATAGGTCACGTCTTTTTCAGCATTGTACTCCACCACGTATCGCGTGTATATTTTGTCTTGGTCAACACTGTCAGAATCTTCCCTTTTACAAGAGGATGTAGCTACTAATAACGTAGTAATCGCGAGTATAAATATTGATTTTTTCATAACACAAACAATTTATGTCCTTAAAATATACAATATTTATCAAATAAAAAAGTAGTGATGTATTTCGAATACTAAACCCCACGTTATTAATCGCTACCGCCCAACAAATGGAGTAACGATAAAAACAAATTAACAAACAGGATATAGAGTGTTAATCCACCCATCAGCCCCATTTTCTGTTTATTCGCTTTGGACATTTCAGGGTCTTGGGCTATTGATTTTAATTTTTGCATCTCCCAGGCTGTTAATCCAGTGAAAACAAAAACACCAATTATCGATATTAGATACCCCAGCCAGGTACTCCCTAAAAACATATTGACGATCGCTGCTATAAAGATACCGATAAAAGCCATGTACAATAAACTACCCATTTTAGACAAATCAACACTGGTTGTGTAACCTAAAATTGCCATTGCAGCAAAAGCACCAGCGGTGACAAAAAAAGTAGTCGTGATCTCACCGATACTATACACAAAAAATATGGTTGCGAGGGACGCACCGATTAAGGAAGAATATAATATGAAAAGTCCCAGCAGAGTACCCATAGAATATTTTTGAAACTTCGCCTGAATAAGAAAAACTAATCCGAGCGGAGCGAAGGCTATTACATAAAAGATCGGACTTACACCACCTGTTTCAGGATTTACAAACCATTGCATGAAAAGTCCTGAACTGGCTAAATACCACGATACAGACCCCGAAACAACGAGCGCCATAAACATGTAAGTGTACACACCCGTAAAAAATTCTTTTACTTCCGCTTTAGAGGAAATTTCTGACTGTTCTGCATCCAAATAATTATCCATAACTCTAAATTCATTTTTACGATACAAAGATAGTAGATTTACCTATAACTATTTCTTAAAAAAAGTAAATTCAACAGGATCCGTTCAAACGATCTTTCCTTTTTTCATTACCCTCAATCACTTTAACAATTAAGATTCATTTTTCCACTCTAGGAAAGAAGCGATTGCTCTCCTGTCTTTTTTCGATGGTTTACCCGTTCCATGATGGCGATAAGAAGATTGTGCAGCCTGAAAAGTCTTGTATTTCTCGATCTCCTCCTGAGGCGTAATATCACGGATATAATTTTCAACTAACTTCGCTCCTACCCGATTCGATAAAGTATCTTTCACAATATATAAAAATGTGGAAGTGTGTTTTCTTATCCCTACTTCATCTCCTTCCTGGACCTCTTTGGAAGGCTTGACCTGTACACCGTTAAGGAGAACTTTCCCTTTTTTTACTTTTTCAGTGGCTTTTGAGCGCGTTTTACTGAGTCTTACACACCAAATAAATTTGTCGATTCTAATACTCATAATAAGGTTTTTTGCTTTTTTTTTGAAAAAGTTCGAATCACACTTTCATAAGAATGGTCGATGAGCTCCAGTAACAGATCAGACTCCAAGTCACTTTTGAAACATACAGTATTCCAATGCTTCTTATTCATATGGTACCCAGGCTTAACACCTGAATAACGCTCTCTTAGATCTATTGCACGTTCAGGATCACATTTGAGATTTGCCGTTTGCCCCTGATCCAAATCAAGTAAAGCAAACATCTTTCCAGCAACCTTAAAGACCAACGTATTTTCATCAAACGGAAAAGACTCATTCACATGAGCCTTTTCCAAACAATATTCTCGAAAATAAATTACGTCCAAATGATTATTAGTCTGCAGAGTTCATATGATCTTGACGTCCTAATCGCTTCAACATTAAAGCGTGACTCCTTAGTGCATCCGCAAAAGTCTTCTCTGAATTGTAAGGTAAATTAAACTCTTCAGCCGTCTCTTTTACAATTTTAGATATCTTCTTATAGTGCACGTGACATATATTTGGAAACAAGTGGTGTTCCACCTGATAATTCAACCCTCCTACATACCAGCTAAAAAGCTTACTTTTCGGTGCAAAATTCGAAGTGTTTGCCAATTGACTTACAGCCCAGTCTGCTTTAATGTTACCTGATTCATCGGGCATGGGGTAACTCGCTGAAGGAACGACGTGTGCTGGTTGAAAAATAGAGCCCAAAATAACACCGCTCATGTAATGCATTAAAATAAACCCTAGGATTACGAAGTACCAGGACACTGGTGAAAAAATAAGCGGTAACACTAAAAAGATTCCGTAATAAACTAATTTCGACAATATGGTGTAGACCAGCAAACGTTTGAATGAATTCGTCTGAGTTTGAGTAAGTCCCATTTTCTGGTAACGCATAATTTGTTTGAAATCTTTTACCGTAATCCAAAGCAATGTCATCATTCCGTATAAAAACCAGGCATAGACGTGCTGATATTTATGCATCGGTTTACGCTTTTCATGTGGACTAAATCGTAAGATAGAACCAGGATCAATATCCTCATCCATACCTGTAACATTTGTGTAAGTGTGGTGAAGAACGTTATGTTGTATACGCCACATCGCATCACTACCACCTACAAGATGGAGTAATAAAGCAAAGAAAGTATTGACGTTTTTATTTTTAGAATAAGCCCCATGGTTCGCATCATGCATGATCGATAAACCGATACCAGACATACCAAAGCCCATTAATATCCACATGATGAACATGAGCCAAGTAGACTCAACTACTGTCAACATGAATATAAAAGGCACAAAATAAAGTGCAATCATAAAAAGAGACTTAATCACCATCTTTGTATTGGCATATTTTGAGATGTTATTCTCTTTAAAATAGCCCCTGACACGACGTTGAAGCGTCTTATAAAACTCCACATTATGAGAGCGGTCGAAACGAATATTTTTATCTTGCATAAAACGTTTTATATTGTCTAAATTTATCCAACAATGATACAAATCTATAAAAAAAATTAATTAATAATTACTGTATTCGGTGCTTTAAACACAAAAAATCACAAATCATTCCTTTTGAGACGATTTACATAACTCGCAAGATTCTCTTATTTTTGTTAAAAAATTTCGCATCATGTGCTTCATGAAAAATATAGACTTTAAAGGGAAACGCGCACTCATCCGCGTTGACTTCAATGTACCGCTGGACAACGATGGTATAGTTACAGATACCACACGAATAAAAGCAGCTTTACCTTCAATCAATCACGTCCTGGACACTGGTGGAAGTGTAGTTATCATGTCCCATTTAGGGCGGCCCAAAGCGAAAAAAACAAATGAATTATCGTTGCGTCACCTGGTAAAACCACTGAGTGAATTGCTCAAAAAAGATATTCAATTTGTGGCAGAATGCATTGGAGAAGAAGCCGAAAAAGTTACATCAGCAATGAAGCCCGGAGAGGTTGTATTATTAGAGAACTTACGTTTCCACGCTGAAGAGAAAGCTGGGGATGATACTTTTGCAAAACAACTGGCACAACTTGGAGACTGTTACGTGAATGATGCTTTTGGTACAGCACATCGCGACCATGCAAGCACATCAAGAATTGCGCAGTATTTTAAAGGTAAAAAATATTTTGGATTACTACTTGAAAAGGAAATGGAAGCTATTGACGGAGCTCTCCGTAGTAATAAGACTCCTAAATTAGCAATTGTCGGTGGAGCCAAGGTCAGTTCAAAAATCACAGTAATAGAAAAGCTGCTTGACACGATCGACGCAATTATAATAGGTGGCGGTATGGCGTATACGTTCGTCAAGGCTAAAGGCGGAAAAATTGGCAACTCATTAGTTGAAGATGATTATCTGGAAATGGCGAGTGACTTACTCATGAAAGCTCAAGAAAAAAATGTCACCGTTCACTTGCCAACAGACACCGTCGCAGCAGACGAATTTAACAACGAGGCCAACCGCAAAACGGTACCTATCGATGCTATTGACAAAGGCTGGATGGGGTTGGACATTGGCCCAAAGTCAATTCATCATTTTCAAGAGAATGTTATTCAACAGGCTCAAACGATTCTGTGGAACGGACCTATGGGAGTATTCGAAATGAAAAACTTTCAAAAAGGTACCATTCGTATCGCTCAGGCATTAGTAAAAGCAACTGAAAATGGCACTTATACCCTCGTTGGAGGTGGTGATTCAGTCGCAGCGCTCAACAAATTCGAACTGGCAGATAAAGTCAGTTATGTTTCGACAGGCGGAGGCGCTCTTTTAGAGTATCTCGAAGGAAAATCATTACCTGGCATCAAAGCTATTTCGAAATAAAGTATTAAAAAGCTTAGGGATGCTTTCAACACCCTTAAGCTTTTGCAATTTTATTCAGAAAACTCACCTTGTTTTTTTCTAATAGAGAACGGTCACGTGACCTTGCCATTCAAATTTATCATCGTTGATAGAATCACGGGTTCTCACTTTCCAGATATACGTTCCTTCGGGAACTTTTTTACCACCTTGACCTCCATAAGTAGCATCCCATTCAGCATCAGGATTGTGCGACTCCCAGACGAGTTCTCCCCATCGGTTGTAGATTTCCAAATCAAAATCTTGCACATCGATTCCCTCAATAAAAACACGCCAGGTTGGATTGAAAGCATCGCCATCAGGAGTAAATGTATTCGGTGCATAAATAATCACCTCCGATTCTACTTGAATAATGGATTTCGCAGTGTCCTTACAATCATGGATAGAATTAGCGACCAATTCAATTTCGTATTCAGCTTCCTCACCTTCTGGTAATTTCGTTTCAGGTTCCTCAAGGGTAGACGTAGCAGGTGTTCCATCCTCAAAAAACCATTGATAGTCCACAGCCCCCGTCGAATAATTTTGAAAACTCACCTCTGTATTTAACATTGTTACAGGACTCGGTATGAAGTTAAATTTAGCGCGCGGCTTAGGATGAACAGTCAAAAACTGACTTTTATTCAGTGAGTCAATACAGCCATCGGGTGTGGTTACCACAAGTTTTACACTATACTGCCCCGCCTGATCCAGGGTTAGCGATAAACTATCCAGGTTAATAAAACTCTGTCCATCTGAAATCAACCAATACGTATCCTCTGATAAGGAAGGATCAGTAGTATTTGTCAGTTCAAAAGTTGCAGGAACACACTTATTATCTTTATCGACTTCAAAATCAATTTCGGGTACAGGGGCGACGACCACTTCTGAGCTCAGCTCGAACGGTGTCGATTCACAATCATCCGTAATTGTCACCGTGTAAACTGTGGTCGCAGAAGGAGCTGCTGTAAATGTATCGGTAGTAGCTACCACATTCCCACCAGGGTCTGTCCATTCATAATTATATGGTCCTCCGTTTCCTCCAGAGGCTTGAGCGAAAACTTGCGTATCATAACCTGGACAAATGGTCTGATCATCCGATACCATTCCGTCCAGCGGAGGCAATACATCAACTTCAATTTGCGCTTCATCGGAGACGCAACCGTCTTGGTTAACTGCCTCAACCGTGTACGTTGTTGGCGAATCAGGATTTACCTGTACATTATCTGCATTACTTGCTGTGTGCCCCCAGTTATAAGTGAAACTGGAACCACCGATTCCCTGAGCTGTTAAATTAGCTGTTCCATTCTCACAGATCGTCGTATCATTCGCAACATTTATTTGAACTTGCACGCCTTCGTTAATAGTCACATCTTCACATTTTTCACAATTATTAGCTGTTTCTATACACACCGTATAATTACCCGCAGCAAATCCTGTCGCGAATGAATCCGTTTGCCATGTCGTTCCGTTATCAAAACTATAGTTAATAGCCAGGGGAGCATCAATATGAATTTCGCCATTACTTCCACCAAAGCAGTCGGGATCCGTACCCTGAACAGAAATTGCAGGATCTTCAAATGTCACATCAACATCATCAGAAACGTCAGGGCAGACACCATTAGATTCGGTAAGTGTAAACGTATAAGTGCCATCGTTATTGGTATTGATATCAGCATCAGCTGTTTGATCGTCTGGTGAAAAATTAACGTTTGGAACTCCTGGATTACCACCCGGACCAAGGTAAGTCCACTGGATCGTACTGACAGTATCATGTTGACTCTGTGTACCGTTCAATGTACCTACTGCGCCGCTGCAAACTGTAAAGTCGGCTCCGGCATCCGGATTAGGCGGAGGAACAACATTTACAGTAATTTGAACAGTATCTGTAATAGTACCATTGGTGACCTCAACATCGTAAATAGTTGAGTCAATCGGATCCAAATCAAAAGTAGGCCCCGTAGCCGTTGGATCGACTAGATCTCCAGCATTATTCAAAAAAGTAAAGGTCGCACCAGCGATCCCTCCAGTGTTTATCGTCACTGTCGCGGTGTCCCCCAAACAAATAGTTGTCGCTACTGATGAAGGATCACAAGTGACATCGGCGGGATTAGAACCATTTGTACCTGGAATGTCCGAACCTGTATAAATAGGTACATTTTGTCCTACTAAACCAGAAAAATTGGAAAAACACAATACGAATTGATCGCCAGGCTGCACAAGAAAAGAATTTTCAAAGTTTCCTGGATTGGCGCCTGCAGGGAGGTTGCCAGGCTCTACCATCCCGGTAAAACCAGCACTAGAGGCATTCCAGTTACAAGCAACTGGTGGTAATAAATTATTTTCTATTTCGGAACAAGCGTCTCCTCCATTGATACTTTGCGGTGATCCAGCTTCATAGTAAGGCCATAGGGACCAATCATAAAAACCTGATCCACCTGCAGCTCCTAATGTGAATTCCAAATAACCAGGAGATGAAACCGTTAATATGATCCATGTAGGGTTGTTTTCTCCACTTAACAAACAACCAGAATTTCCGGCCGAACCAGGGTTATTGCTCGGATTCGAAATATTGTTGCCACCTGGAAGTTCAGCTACATTTCCATCACCGCTGGAATTCGTTGTAAAACTTCCCAATGTACAGCCATAATCTGCATCGACACAATCGGCTTGACCTAGCGTGTAGCCCACAGAAAATACAAAAACCAATATTAATTTTATCGCTCTCTTCAACATAAAAATAACGTGTTAAATTTAATTGTTCGCTTTAGAACAAAAATTTTCATCAAAAGTGAACACTTCATCAACTTGAAAGATGCCCTGGTAATAACACAACACATCATCGGTCGCGACAGATGCCCAGGAATACACCGTCGATTCAGTCAAACTATTTCTGTTTTTAGTGATAAGATAGACGCCTCCGTTGATACGGTCTACGCGAACCATCTGTATATCCTGATGTTGTTTCAGCGCCTGTTCCATATTATTAATATCCTGAGCATTATAGTCATCAGCATATTTAAACTGCGCAAAAAATTGGCTACCGCTTTGACCAGAAACTTGCCCAAAAGCTACGGAAAACAACATAATCATCGATACTGAAATAGCGTACTTCATCTTTTTCTATTCTTTATTATTGACTAAACGATAGTATTACGCTGAAGTTGCCCTGCGGAGAGAAGAAGTTTAACAATTGACATACATTGTTAAACAATTTACAAAAAAAACAGTTAGCGTATGTATTTAAACCTCTTTCCAGGATAATAGGCGCTCTTACCTAGCTCTTCCTCAATGCGTAATAATTGATTGTACTTTGCCATTCGATCACTGCGCGAAGCAGAACCTGTTTTAATTTGACCACAATCCAGCGCAACTGCTAAGTCAGCTATCGTCGTATCCTCTGTTTCACCACTACGATGACTCATTACAGAAGTATAACCATTTTTAGCAGCGAGTTTTACAGCTTCGATAGTTTCTGTTAATGTACCTATTTGATTTACTTTGATCAAAATTGAGTTGGCAATACCTTCATCAATACCACGGCCAAGTCGTGTCGTATTCGTCACAAAAAGATCATCACCCACAAGCTGCACGCGATCGCCAATAGCTTCCGTCAATAGTTTCCAGCCTTCCCAGTCATCCTCATCAAGTCCATCTTCAATAGATATGATCGGGTACTTTTCAGACCATTCTTTCCAATAATTAACGAATTCCTCGGATGTCCACTCTTTACCGGTTGAAGCAAACACATACTTTTTCTTATTAGCATCGTAAAACTCTGAGCTCGCTGCATCGAGGGCAATAAAAATATCTTTTCCAGCTTTATAACCAGCCTTTTCGATGGCCTCCAGCACATACTCTATAGCCTCTTCATTAGACCCCAGGTTCGGAGCAAAACCTCCTTCATCCCCTACATTAGTTGAAAAACCCTTCGCTTTAAGCACACGCTTTAAATGGTGGAATATTTCCGTCCCCATGCGCAAACCTTCTGAAAAAGAATTCGCTCCAAAAGGCATAACCATGAATTCCTGAATATCAATTTTATTATCGGCATGTGAACCCCCGTTCAAAATATTCATCATCGGAACAGGCATCGTATAAGCACCTGCACCGCCAATATATCTATAAAATGACATTCCTGATTCTATAGCGGCTGCTTTTGCGATTGCAAGGGACGTCCCCAGAATAGCATTCGCACCAATTCGTCCTTTATTATCAGTTCCATCTATATCTATCAACGCTTGATCCAAGGCTTTTTGATCAAACAAATAAGCGCCTTCCAAGGCATCATTGATGACTGTATTTACATTTCCAACAGCATTTTCCACTCCTTTTCCCATGTAGCGGTCTTCATCATTGTCACGCAGCTCAACAGCTTCGTGCACACCTGTGGAAGCACCAGAAGGTACCGCTGCCCGGCCCATCTGTCCATTTGCCGTATAAACATCCACTTCAACAGTAGGATTACCGCGTGAATCCAAAATTTGACGCCCAACTATTTTTGCGATATAACTCATAATATTCCTTTATTTTTTGTGGTCTGTCATTAATTCTACGAAATCGTCGAACAAATAACGCGAATCGTGTGGACCAGCAGATGCTTCCGGGTGATACTGAACAGAAAAAACAGGTTTATTCTTGATTCGAATACCTGCTACCGACTTATCATTTAAATGCGTATGTGTCAACTCTATATTTTCAGCTGAGGCTACACTTTCCGCGGAGACGACAAAACCATGATTCTGACTCGTTATTTCACCTTTACCAGTCAATAAGTTTTTCACAGGATGATTCAGTCCGCGATGGCCGTGATGCATTTTCGTTGTACTCAACCCTTGGCTTAGAGCAACGACCTGATGCCCCATACAAATACCAAAAACAGGAACGCCTGAACCTATAATTTGCTGCACTAATTCGTGGGTAGCATGCATAACTGCCGGGTCACCTGGACCATTAGATAACATAAACCCATCTGGTTCATAATTCATCATCTCAGACAGTGTAGTATTCATAGGAAAAACTTTTACGTCACAACCCCGTTCGTTCAAACAACGCACGATGTTTCGCTTCACCCCTAAATCTAACAAAGCCACTTTGAATTTCGAAGTACCTGAAGTAGCGGGTGAAACATAACTCTCTTTCGTGCTTACCTTACTGGAAAGCTCCAATCCTTCCATCGACGGAACTTCTTTGACATCCTTCTTAAGTTGATCAACATCTTGATTTTCTTCGCTGGAGATAATCGCATTCATAGCTCCTTTGGACCTCACATGTCTTACCAATGCTCGAGTATCTACGTTTGCAATACCGACTTTTTTGTTAAGCTCCATAAATTCTTGAAGCGACTGACCAGCACTACCGCGCGAATACACATCTGAAAACTTCTTAATGATAACGCCTGCACACTGCATTTCATCTGACTCGACCTCGTCAACGTGGGTTCCATAATTACCAATGTGAGCCGTTGTCATAATCAACAACTGACCAAGATATGAAGGGTCAGTAAATACTTCTTGATAACCAGTCATCCCCGTATTGAAAGCTAATTCGCCAGAGGTCCGACCCTTATTTCCGATGGCTTTACCGTGGAATACTGTACCATCTTCTAATACCAAAACTGCAGGAGAACGTTCAGTCATTTCTTTTAAGTTTGGGCAAAAATAACACTTTCAATGTGACAATAAATTTTAAGTCTTAAAAAGTTATTCAACTTTATCAACAGATTTTTCAGCTCGCTTTTTAAAATCCCTCAATCCATCTTCCAACCATTTTTTGAAGGCTGCAACTTCACGATGATTTTCATAATCTGCAGAGCCATTCGATAAATCATTTCCTTCGGTGTCTTGTAGAATATAATAGGGCTGTGCGGTTACCTCATATTCAGAAATCTGTTTAAACATCCACTTCTGGCCAACCGTTCTTAGATCAACTGTTCTCCCGTCCGGATATTTAACCGTTTTTCGTTCTTCCTCCGGCAGCAGCGTGCGTTCGTCTACGTGTAGTGAAACGATAACAACTTCATCTTGAAGGATGTCAATAATACCTGGTTCACTCCATACACTCTGCTCCATTTTACGACAGTTCACGCAATTATGCCCAGTAAAATCAACAAATAACGGCTTATTCACCTTTTTAGCATGTGCAAGCGCTTTGTCATATTCATGGAAGACCATAATGTTTTGAGGACCTAAATGTGTTCCTTCAACAAATTCTTTTTGCGACTTAGAACTAGGCTGTGAAGCGCCCACGCCATATGGAGACTCACTATAACTCATAGGAGGAGGGAAAGCACTGATTACTTTTAGCGGTGCTCCCCAAAGCCCTGGAAGCATGTATAAGACAAAAATCAACGTAAAAGTTCCGAAAAGCGCTCGACCTACCGAGAGTCGTTCCAACGGGCTATCGTGGGGCATGCGAATCATACCAAATAAATACATTGAAAGCACCAGGAAGATTCCGATCCATACAGCAAGGAACAATTCTCTCTCCAAAAGATGCGCTTGAAGCGATAAATCAGCATTAGATAAGAATTTAAACGCCAACGCCAATTCTAGAAATCCGAGCACAACCTTCACCGTATTTAACCACCCTCCTGATTTTGGTAGTGTATTCATCCAGCCAGGAAAGGCGGCGAACAAACCAAAAGGTAATGCCAGTGCCAGCGAAAAACCAAACATACCCACAAAAGGAGCCATTCCTCCTTCCGAAGCTGCTTGAACGAGAAGAGTTCCAACAATCGGACCTGTACATGAAAATGAAACAAGTGCAAGTGCCAGAGCCATAAAGAAAATTCCAATTAGTCCACCCTTATCCGCTTTTTGATCTGCTTTATTCACCCACGAACTTGGTAATCTAATCTCAAAAGCACCGAGAAAGGAAACCGCAAATATTATTAAGATCAAGAAGAAAATAAAATTAAACGTCGGGTTGGTCGACATTGCATTTAGCGCACCTGCACCAAAGATCCAGGTAATCATCGTTCCCAGTACAATATATATAGCTATAATCGAAACACCATAAGTGACAGCGTTGCGAATCCCAGCCGCTTTCGTCTTACTTTGTTTAGTAAAGAAACTAACGGTCATTGGAATCATAGGAAAGACACATGGTGTTAATAAAGCCAGAAGTCCACTTACAAAAGAAACTCCAAAAATCCACCACAACGATTGATCGGAAGGAGCTTTCTTGTCATTTCCGATCGAGTCACTTTCTGCTTCAGACCCATCTCCATCATTATACGCCTGGTCTTGAATTACCGCCGTATCCTTTGCAGAAACAGTATCATTAGCTGTCTCGTCGGTATTTTTATCCTCACTTTTACCCGCTTCAACAGTCGTGTCTGTCTGACCACTATCTGCTGTATCTTCTTCGTTTTGCGACAAGCATCCTTTTACTTTCAACTCAAAACGATCTTCAAAAGGCATTAAGCACTTAACGGAATCACAAGGTTGAAATCCAAAATCCAATTCCAGCACGAAAGGTTCATCTGAAGTAACTTTTATTTTCTGACGAAATGTAAAAGTTCCGTGATGGTAAGAAAGGTGCTCTCCTGAAGCCTCGTCAAACTCTTTCGTAGGTGCCGGCTCGCTCACACCTCCTACTTTTTCGTAATCATCACTTTCGACAACCTTGAATGTCGTCGGAATCCCGAAATTATCCTCAGGAAGTTGAGTTGCATTTATGTGCCAGTGATTCGCTACTGTAAAGTTTCCAACTATCGTTGCTTCACATCCATCTTGTACTACTGAAAATTCCCAATCAACTTTATCTTCAGGATATTCCATTTGTGCGGACACACTCCCGATAGTCAAAATCAACAGAAATAAGCTGAGTAATTTATTCATCTTTTTTAATGATTAGTTTGAATTTTTTCATTTTTGGTGGCAAACAGCCTTCCTCGTTACAAGACATATATACAATCTCGCCAGTCACCACTCCTTTAACACCTTCAGGTAATTGCGCCTTAAATTGCGGCTGACCTTCTAAATACATCAACTCTCCGCCAAAATCAGGGTCTTCCCTGACAATAGGAGCAGGCTCTTCAACCCTTCGAATTACAGTGTCCTCAACCCTAACCTCAAAAGATGTGGCAATTGGCCCTGTTGTTTCATCCTGATCCTGGCTGTATATATGCCAACCTTGATCAATGATAGATTCGATTACCAACTGGTTTGCATTCGGATCATAATCCACAGACCACTCCACATGCTGCTGCCCCAACATTTGAAAACTTGTCAGTAAAAACAAAAAAGGCACGAATCGCTTCATACCTTCAAAGTTAGTCAAAGTCTTCAGAATAAAACTGACTATATAAGATTCAATTCTTGAAATCCTAACATCTTCATTAAGATATCACCACTTTTTGAATACTTGTAATTGGCAGCCAGACGCCTCCTTTTAAACAAATATACTTTAAGCCTGTAGCCCAAATTGTCGTTTTTACACATTTTAAACCCTCGTTGTCCCGAAAATAAATGGCAACTTTTCCGCGATGCAAATTCCCGAGTTTCGTAGCTTCCAAAAGTCTCTCCATCAATCCTTCCTGCTGCTCTTCAATTTGACCAGGACTAAATGATAAGTTAGGAATAACTTCTTTCTCAATGAGTTGGGCTGTTTGTTCAATCGTTTCTGTCATGGCTTAAAATTTTAAATGAGATAGAAAAAGTAAATAGATTTTATGACAACGGCAAGTTTTTTATGACAAAAAAAATAATCGACATATGATGTTTAATGCAATGCGCGTGCTCCACGCCTTCCTTTCCTTTTAATTTCTTCGAGATTTAAAGTAAGAATATTTAAAAATAGAATCGAATAAAGAAAGTACACCGTACAAATTATTTATTTTTGCAGTACAATTGAGATTATGGAAAGTACAATTCAACGCGAAGCGACATTAGAAGAAGCTAAAGAACTCGGACTTAGAGCCGACGAATTTGAAATGATCAAAGAAATTCTGGGACGCACACCGAACTTCACTGAAACCAGTGTATACGGCGTGATGTGGTCGGAGCATTGTTCTTATAAAAACTCAATTCTCTGGTTGAAAACACTCCCTAAAGACGGTCCGCACATGCTGGTCAAGGCGGGTGAAGAAAATGCGGGACTCGTTGACCTCGGCGATGGTATTGGATGTGTATTCAAGATCGAATCACACAACCACCCCAGTGCTATTGAACCTTACCAGGGTGCTGCTACCGGAGTTGGAGGAATCAACCGTGATATTTTTACCATGGGTGCACGTCCTATTGCTCAATTGAACTCGCTACGTTTTGGAAACATTGATAAGGATCGCACTAAATGGCTCGTAAAAGGCGTAACCAAAGGAATTGGTGATTACGGAAATTCATTTGGTATTCCAATCGTTGGTGGAGAGGTATTCTTTGATGAATCATATAATACGAATCCACTGGTCAATGCATTCTCTGCGGGAGTCATTGATCCAAAAAAAGTAATCTCTGCTACGGCTTCCGGACCCGGAAATCCAGTCTATATTGTAGGTTCCGCCACGGGTAAAGATGGAATAGCTGGTGCCGCTTTCGCTTCAAAAGATATTACTGAGGCCTCTATGGATGATCTTCCAGCCGTACAGGTGGGCGATCCTTTCCAGGAAAAATTACTACTCGAGGCCACAATGGAGTTGGCAGAAACTGACGCAGTAGTCGGAATGCAAGACATGGGCGCTGCTGGAATCACCTGTTCTACCTGTGAAATGTCAGCTGCCGGTGGCGTAGGAATGGATATCCAATTAGAAAAAGTGCCCACACGTCAAAAAAATATGCTCCCATTTGAAATTCTCCTTTCAGAATCTCAAGAAAGAATGCTTGTTGTGGTGAAGAAAGGTCAGGAAAAAGTTGTTAAAGATATATTTGACAAATGGGACCTTCACGCTGAAGATATCGGTGTTGTTACTACGGGCGATCGTGTACGTTACTTTGACGGCAAAACGCTTGTTGGAGATGTTCCTGCTGAATCTCTCGTGCTCGGTGGAGGCGCTCCGCAATACGAACGCGAATACACGGAGCCATCCTATTACAAAGAATATCAAGAATTCAATATTGACGATGTTCAACAACCGGAAGACCTTAAAGCTGTCGCTCGACATTTATTGAGTCACCCTAACATTGCTTCAAAACGATGGGTTTACGAGCAATATGATTCTATGGTAGGAACAAAGAACATGACGACCAACCGCCCTTCAGATGCTGGAATTGTTAACATCAAAGGGTCCAATCGGGCGCTGGCTATGACTGTTGATTGTAATTCGCGCTATGTTCACGCGGATCCACAAAAAGGTACGGCTATCGCAGTTGCTGAGGCGGCCAGAAACATTGTTTGTTCTGGCGGAAACCCTAGTGCGATTACGAACTGTTTGAACTTTGGAAATCCATACAATCCGGAATCTTACTGGCAATTTGTGGGTGCGATCAAAGGAATGTCTGAGGCGTGTTTAAAGTTTCAAACTCCTGTTACAGGTGGAAACGTTTCTTTTTACAATCAAACTGTCACTGACGGAAAAGAAGAGCCTGTCTTCCCTACTCCTACGATTGGAATGATTGGTTTAGTAGATGATAAGTCTAAAACAATGTCGTTGGACTTCAAACATAAAGGTGATTTAATTTTTATCATCGGAGAGAGTGTTGAAGATATTGCAAGTTCAGAATATCTTTATTCATATCATGGCATTAAAAAATCACCCGCTCCTTATTTCGATATTGAGAAAGAATATACGATGCAACAATCAGTTAAAAGCCTTATCCAGGAAGGTCTTATTAATGCTGCGCACGATTGTGCAGATGGAGGATTGTTCATCACGTTATCAGAAATGGCTATGCCCAATGAATTAGGGTTTGACATCGTGTCCGATGCTGAGATCCGCGAAGATGCATTTCTATTCGGTGAAGCTGCAGGGCGCGTTGTCGTTACGGTTAATGAAGATAACGAAGATGCATTCATTGAATTCATGATGAACCAGAAAGATGTGAAATACACTTTATTAGGTCATGTAACTCAAGGCAAAATGGTTGTTGACGACGAGCACTTCGGATTCGTTCAAGAAGCGAAAGATATTTATAATAATGCACTGGAAAAACGTATCGAGGCTTAAAAGCGAAGTCATTTGCTTAGCAATTAAAACCGTTCACGTTAATGTGAGCGGTTTTTTTAGGGTCAACGTAATTTTTATGGGGAGAACACCTTTATTTAAAAAATATTCAAGGTTTTTCTTTTTATTCACGAGCGTCTATGATTTTTTGGTGTTCATGAGCTCACGCTGTTCGGTTCGCATTACTCACTTTTGTCAGT
>CAYFTH010000009.1:0-11650 GCA_964346075.1 uncultured Fluviicola sp.
AATTGTATCTCTCAAGATTATGTTAGTTTTTACGACCTACGTTGGTAACCCAATATTAAAATTTAGTTGGGGTCATTGTGATGTCTTTTTAAACAAACCTTTATATTTGAAACCATGAGTTTCGTCTACCCTTCATTTTTATGGGCTTTTGCTGTATTAATCATACCAATACTGATCCATTTATTTAATTTCAGAAGGTACAAAACGCTCTATTTTTCAAGCATTCAATTCATAAAAAAAGTTGATCGCGAAACCAATGCCACCAAAACGTTGCGTCACTATTTGTTATTATTGATGCGGCTTCTTGCCTTTTCTGCATTGGTTTTAGCATTTGCTCAACCGTATATCCCGGAGTCCACAGGTGTTTTGGATAGCGAAAAAGTCATTGTCTTCCACGTGGATAATTCGTTTTCGATGGCAGCCAAGGGTACCAACGGTGACTTGTTGAATCAGGCTAAAACTACGGTGCGTTCAATTGCGGAACAACAACCCAGAGATCAGAAATACATGTTGACCACCAATGCCTTAAGTGGTCGTGAACATCGATTGATCACATTAACTGAGTTACAAGATCGTCTGGATGAAATTGCACTCAGTCCTCAAATTAGGTCTTTAACAAACCCATTAAATAGTGTTCAGCAACATCTTCAATCAGAGCAATATAAAGGTCTTATACAACACGTGTTTCTGTCTGATTTTCAAAATGTCAATTTGGAGCAGTCCAAATCGGATGTAAAACTTGATACAACAGCGCAATATAACCTTCTACAGCTGGTGCCACAAAATCAAAATAACCTGTTTATCGATTCCGTTTGGTTTGATTCCCCCTTTCAACGGCAGCAACAAAATTCGACACTCAACGTACGTATCAACAATTTATCCGATGTCGCAACAACAAATGCAGAGGTAAACTTAACTGTTGGACCAATTAAAAGGCAAGCGCTGGTGGATGTTCCGGCCAACGGTTATACGACTAGCTCGATCAATTTTACAACCAAAAAAATCGGTACCCACAAGGCAAATGTGGAAGTTAAGGATCAAAACCTTTATTTTGACAATGCGTTTTATTTCACATTCCACGTTAATGAAGCTGTTGAAGTGTTAGTCATCAACGGCGAAGATGGCTCAAAATATCCGGCACAAGTTTTTGCAACCGATGATTTTTACCAGGTCAACGAACTCCCTGTACAACAAATGCAACTTGATGCACTCGCGAAAGCAGATTTTGTAGTTCTTAACGGATTAAATCAATTCTCTTCAGGATTAATTACGCAAATTAAGCAACGCACAGAGCGTGGTCAGCTCATTGCTATTATTCCAGGAACGAATGTCGATCAACGTAGTTACAATCAATTGCTTACTCATCTAAAACTTCCTGCGATTAACGAGGCAGTAGCGCAATCATTGCGAATTCAAACTATTCATTCTGACCAATCTTTTTTTGATGGTATGTTCACCAAATCAGTTGATCAGATTCGTATGCCGCCACTGAATAAATATTACGCCAGCCGATCTTATACGCGCTCGAATTATTTTTCGTTAATTGATTTGGAAAATGAACAACCCCTTTTAGTACGAGCTGGAAATGGAAATACTTTCATGTATTTTACAGCAGGAAATCAGTCCTTTAACGATTTTAGTCAATCGGCATTATTTGCAGCAACATTACTCCGCATGGGCGAATTGAGTCAAGCGAATCACGATTTATGGTTGACCATCGGAGAAAATAATTCGGCAAAATATCGTGTCGATCCACCAGCGGATGAAGTGATATCCCTTCATCGGTCTCCTTATTCGTTTATACCCTCTTCCAGTTACCAGGATGGATACCTTACTATAAATGCTGATTTCACGGAAGAACAAAGGAATATTGAGGCTGGTAATTACGCCATTAAGACCAAAGATCAACAGTTAGGTCATCTTGCATTGAATTACTCGCGCAAAGAATCTGATCTCACATTTGCCAATTCCTCAGCAATCAATTCGTTTTTAAAACAACGAGGAGCTCAACACATTCGCTATGATGACATTGTTAATTTTTCAGACAGCGAGCAATTATCAGTTCAAGATGATGTTGAATACTGGAGAATTCTTGTAATTTTGGCTATACTATTTCTCATGACAGAAATGCTCATCGTAATACTGTGGAAAGCATAACATGAAAACGATACTAAAAAAGGCGAAAATTTATGATTTTGGTGCTCCTTTGCACGGTAAAGTGCGCGATATAGCTATCGATCAAGGAACCATACAGCGCATTGAAAAAACGATTGAAAGTGACGGAGATGCGCGTATCATTACGAGTTCATCACTTGCCGTATCTCCGAGCTGGTGCGATTTGAAAGCGAATTTTCGCGATCCTGGGCAGGAATTCAAAGAAGATCTCGAAAGTGGATCGCGCGCTGCACTTGCAGGTGGTTTTGGATATGTTGGTATTACGACGGGAACACAACCTGTGATTGATAATAAATCGCAAGTCCAATATATCTCAAGGCAAAACTCACCAGAAAACATTGTTGAACTTATTCCTCAAGGTGCTATATCCAAAGGATTGCTGGGTGATGAGCTCGCTGAAATGTATGACATGCATCGACACGGTGTGTGTTTTTTTAATGATGATCAGAAATGTTTATCGGCAGGACTGCTCTACCGCGCTTTGTTGTACACCAAAAATTTTGAATCCCGTGTTGTTTCCTTTCCGATGAATTTTTCTATGATTCCGAATGGACAAGTAAATGAAGGAATTGCTTCAATCCGAACAGGACTCAATGGAATCCCTGCAATTGGAGAAGCAATACAAGTACAACGCGATCTTCGTCTACTGGATTATACGGAAGGTAAATTACACTTTACGGGGATATCTTCAGCTGAATCTGTGCGTCAAATTGAAGAAGCGAAATCGAACGGATTAAATGTCACGTGCGATGTTCACGCTCATCAATTGCTTTTTACCGAAGAAGCTGTACTTGGATTCAATACACAGCACAAGGTCATGCCTCCTTTGCGTACTCAAAATGATCAAGATGCGCTGTGGAAAGGTTTAGAAAATGGCACTATTGATGCTATTGTTTCTAATCATCAGCCCGAAACAGTAGAGTTTAAAAATGTTGAATTTAATCGTGCCGCCTTTGGTAACAATTCAATACAAAGTATTTTTTCAGCATTGATTACAGCTCGACCTGATGCAGTAGATACTATTATTCGTAAATTAGCATTCGATGGACGGAATTTACTATTGGATAAAAAGCATTCCGCTGTTAAACAAGGGCAAGCTGTTGATCTCACTGTTTTTGATGCGGAAGAAAAATGGCGTTTCACTGCTGATCAGTTAGCATCGAAAAGTTCAAATGATCCATTTTTGAATCAGGAGTTAACAGGGAGCGTACTAGGCGTAATAAAAGGTAATTATGATAATCTGAAATAATTAGATTGATTTTGGGTAAAAATAAACATTTCATAAAAGAGTTTTTTAAGGAAAAGAAGACCGTTGGGGCGGTTAAACCGAGTTCAAAAGCACTTGGTAAAAAAATGTTATCGCCTATAAACTTTTCAAATATACATGCTATTGCTGAATATGGACCTGGTACGGGAGTATTTACAAAAATGATTGTAGATGAAATGAATAAAGATACTGTGTTACTTGTTTTTGAGTTACATGAAGCATTTTATAAAAAACTTGAGAAACAATATAGCAACCACACCAACGTACACATTATCAATGATAGTGCAGAGAACATTAGAAAATACCTCGACAAATACAAAATTGATCACCTCGATGCTATTGTTTCTTCTCTGCCGCTTACGAATTTTGACAACACGCTGACTTCTCGCATCTTAAAAAGAGCTCATCAGTCGTTAAAAATAAATGGAATTTATGTTCAGTTTCAATACACGCTGAATGCACGGAAAATTTTAAAACGAATTTTCAAAGGTATCCGTATTAATTTTACGCCTCAAAACTTACCCCCGGCATTTATTTATACATGCGTCAAAAAGTAATATACTGCAACGTTTAACATTTTGACAATAAAGCTACTTTTAACAAATGAGTCATCTGATACTTCATCAAAAAGTGAATAGGCCTATCATAAAAAAGACCGACTCCAAAGGAGCCAGTCTTAAATCGTAGTTAGTAAACCATTAGTAGCAGTGGAAAATGCTTCCTGTTATAATGACGTTCTGATATTTAGAAGGGTTGTTTATTTCCGTAATAAATTTAAAAAATGTTAATCTAAAATTGAATTACTCGTCTTACCATTGCTCCACAACGCGAATGATTATAGATAACTAGCTATTTTTTAATTTTTTACCGTACCCCTCCTTTATGACTGATTTGCATCCACTTTCCGCTTTTTTATATCAGAAATTAAATCAAATGGCAATATTTCAGTCACTTCCTCATGGTAAAAAAGTAAATGCTGGAATTTTGGATCGTAAAGTGCTGACACGATTGAGTTTTTTTTACACACGATATATCCTGCTATATAAACTTAAAAAATTCACAATCAACAAATTATATCAAACATCTTAATTTTAATTAATTTCATTATATTTGATACAGACAACAACTACTAAGCTTATGAGTAAAAACCTGTTCATTGTTCCCCATGATTTCACGAGTGTTGGAGATGCCGCTTTGAAATACGCTTTGTATATGGCGGGTCCAAGAAAAAGCGACATCGAGTTGCTGCATATTGTCAATAACAAAAACAGTCAGCGTGCTGCGCATCAGAAATTAACCGCCATCATTGAAAACCTCGATTTGAATGTTGGGGACGTCAATGTTAAGGCAGTTGTTCGCGTTGGAAATATTTTTGATGACATTGGAAAGATCGCCGAAAAAAAAGAAGCACGTTTGATTATTATGGGGACGCACGGTGCAAAAGGTATGCAAAAGTTATTTGGTTCTTACGCCATAAAAGTTGTGACTTCGACTAGTGTACCATTTCTCGTGGTCCAAGAAGGTGTCGAACACAAGGAGGTTAAGGATATCGTTGTTCCCATCGATGTGTCAAAAGAAAGTTTGCAAATTATTAATGTTGCCGCCGAAATAGCCCGCACCTTTAACTCTCATGTGCATATCTTGTGTGAAGATCAGAAAGACCCACGCTTGTCTCAGCAGATGAAAATTCGTATTTCACTGGTCAAAAAAGAGTATCAGGAAAAAGACGTGAAATCAAGCATCGAAATGATCAAAGGCAATAAATCTTATCAGCACAAGGTTATTAATTATGCCAAAGATGTCGATGCGAATATGATTGCAATTGCCTACCACTCTTCTAGTCTATTTGCCTCTTTCGATACTTATGCGCAAAAGATTATTACGAATGATGAAAATATTCCTTGCCTCATCATCAATGCTAAGTTATTGTCGAAGCTGTATTATTAACTTTTAATGTACCTTTGTGCTTATGAATAAAATAAGTATCGGGGAAGTTGCCACTTTAACAATTGATCGCTTTACGAGCGTTGGAGCATTTTTGAGAGATGAGGATAATGAAGAAGTTTTATTACCAAATAAATATCTGAATCCAAACCTGGAACTCGATCAGGAAATTGATGTTTTCATTTATAACGACTCGGAGGATCGGCCCGTAGCTACTACAGAACGACCATTAATTAAATTAGACGACTTCGCTTTTTTGCGCGTGAAAGACGTTTCCAGCTTTGGTGCATTTCTGGATTGGGGAATGGAAAAAGATTTACTCGTACCTTTCAAAGAGCAAACTGCTAAAATGGTTGTTGATGGTGTGTATCTGGTTCGATTGATAAAAGATCAACAGACGAATCGATTGGTTGGAACGGCGCGAACGAATCGATACTTAACCGACCAGGTAGAGGAATTGTCGCAGGGTGACCGCGTTGACCTCTTTATTGGTGAGATTACTGACCTCGGAAGAAAAGTGATTGTTAACAATAAGTATCATGGATTGATTTTTAAAAACCATCTCGTACGACCACTGAGAACTGGTGAACGCACTGAAGGTTACGTATCGTTTATTCGGCAAGATGGCAAACTTGATATTTCACTGGTTCCTATTGGAGTTGAAAAGTTTGACGAATTTACACAGTCCATTCTTGAGTTTTTAGAATTAAATGGTGGGACAATGACGCTGAATGACAAAAGTCATCCCGATCTGATTAGAGATGAACTCGGTATGAGTAAAAAATCATTTAAAAAGGCGCTTGGTAATCTTTACAAATCCAGAAAGATCAAAATATCTGATGCAGGTGTAGAACTCGTTTGAGTTGTTATCACTTTACTTCTATTTCAGACCTTTGACGGTATCGCTCAAGAAA
The DNA here is from genome assembly GCA_964346075.1 of uncultured Fluviicola sp. Classification (GTDB taxonomy): domain Bacteria; phylum Bacteroidota; class Bacteroidia; order Flavobacteriales_D; family Crocinitomicaceae; genus Brumimicrobium. Next base: position 6,301 of record CAYFTH010000009.1, read on the forward strand.
GTCACCATATTCGTAGAAATGTATAGCGGCATCTTTCAATTTCCGCTGAACATTTAGCTTTTGAATAGTCCTATTCGTTCGTTTCTTAGATTGCTCGATGCGTTTCCATTGATGCGAAGTAAGATCTATAGAGTCCCGTCGTTCCAGGTATTCATGAACCGGCAAAATTTCGTATTGATATCGATTACCAGATTGAGCACGATTCACCCATGTCGGCTCGAAAAAAACAGACTTTAACTGGACTTCAGCTTGAGGAGGTTTTATAAATTCCACGCCCACGAACAATCCATCTTCTGTAGCATAATTTTGCATGGTTTCGTAGCGTTGATTCGAAATAAAATTTCCCATTGAATAGGCTACAAAGGTTTCATTTCCCGTACTATCATTGCGTACAAGGTCAAAAGGCTGCACGACGTGCGGATGACTACCAAAAATGACATCGACTCCATATGCATTGAGATGTTTTGTCATGAACAATTGAACCTCATTAGGTAAGGGCTCGTATTCCTTTCCCCAATGCATAATGAATACGATTACGTCTGCGCTGTCAGCACGCATATTGTCGATGGTTCCTTTTATTCGCGGTAAATCATTTTGTGGGGAATAGGGATCGAAAGAGTTGATACAATGTGCGTAATTTTTAGGTACCACCAAACCGTTAATTGTTTTCAGACTATCTTTTTTACCAGACTCATAGGTGTATGCCGTTATGCCGATTCGAATACCATTAACCTCACGGATAACATAATTTTTGTCCGTAGATTTTTTTCGCGTTCCTACTGATTCCAGTCCGTTTTCCTTCAATACGTCGAGCGTTCGTAAAAGTGCTGAATTACCCTGATCGTAGCAATGATTGTTGGTCGTCGTTACAAGGTTAACGCCTGCAGAATCAATCGCGTTAGCCAATTCATCAGGTGTATTGAAACGCGGATAGGCCATAAACCCCAGCGACGGTCCACCAAAAACAGTTTCCAAATTAGCTATAGTAATTGCCGGAGTTTTCAATAAAGGGCGCATCGCATCAAAGTTGTTGTTGAAATCATAGGTGTTCGCGGATGATAATTGAGCATTCAGTTGAGTTTGATGAACCATTATATCGCCTACAGACGAAATGGTAGCGTAAGCTGTATCTGCAGATTGACTTGCCGCGTTATCTTTGAGCGGTTCAAATATTGAAGGTGGCACTTCAATTTGTCCTGAACAATAAAAAGAGCTGATTAAAATCGTCCAAAAAAGGGTAATATACCGTGTAATTGCGTAAGAAAACATATTCGTAGTTGTAAATAACGTTTTGAAAGGTATAAAAAAAGGCGAACCTGATTGATTCGCCTTTATTCTATTTTTAATTTAAATCAAATTATTCTTCCGACTTTTGTTCGGCTTCAATTTTCTCTTTTTTCTTTTTGTATTCCATAGCCTTCTCGGAATTACCCGCACGTTTATGCACTTGAAATAATACTTGAAGAACTCCAGTGTTATTAGGGTCTTGTTCTATATATGTTTCGAAAGGTTCAATAGCATTTTCGTACATTTTATCACTCTTATCAATGGTAGGCTGGTAATCGGGATTATTGAAATCCATCTGATTAGCTTTTCTTGCTAACTTATCAGCGCGTCCTAAGTAAAGAACACCAAGGTTATAAGCCGCATCGAGGTAATTTTCATCGATTTCAAGTGCACGCTTAAGGTTTTTCTCGGCTTTTCCATAAAGCATTTCGACTTCTTGTGATTTCTCACCGTATCCCTCGTCTGTGATTTCCATCTTTTGAAGTTCAGCAAAAGCTTTATCGGCGGCACTTAAATAAATCGAGCCCATGGTACTAAAAAGTGCTTTATTCTCAGGATCCGCCTCAGCAGCTGCTTTAAAATACTTCTCAGCACGCTCGCGATCATCATTTTCAATCGATAAATTCACACCTTCAATAGCAATATCAGCATTTTTGGGGTACGCCTCACTCGCAAGATCAATAAAGTCAAGCGCCTCTTCAGATTTATCTTCGTCCTTTAAGGTTTTGATTTGGTTTCGCGCAGAAACTATAGCGTTGTTTTTGAGCTCTTTTCTTCTTTCTTCATCTGGCTCGGGAACTAAGCCCGTGAGCTCATACGCACTTGAAAACATCAAAAACGCCTGTTCAAATTTACCTTCATCGAACATCGCTTTACCCATAGATACCGCTTGCCCGACCTTGCGGTCAACAAAATCTTCGATATCTCTTTGATAACGACGTTTTTCTGAAGCAATTTTGAAAGAGGACTTGATTTCTTCCATCGTCTCCTCGCTGCGATACTCTTTGAGATCTTCATACTTTGTTGATAGTTCAATCAGCGCGAAATTGATTACACCATTGTAATAATGAGCTTTTTCATCATTCTTCGTATCCTCATGCTTCATTGCGGGATCAATAAATGATTTCGCCTCCATAACTACCTTCTTGGCCTTTTCCATGTCTCCCGTGGCCATGGCCTGCGGATATTTCTTATACTCGATAGCCGCCGATACGACGTTACTATTTTGTGCATAAACGTTGCCCAAGAATGAAACAGCCGCTATAACACCTAAACTCAAACGTATTAATTTCATTTTTTTCTTATTTTAATTATTCTTCATTGTTTTCATCATTTTCCGTGCCATTTTCAGGTTCTTCGAGATTTTCATCTTCCTCTTCGTTTTTTGGAACCTTGGCTACAGCTGCAATTTCACCACCTTTCGAAAGTTTAATTACGCGAACACCTTGTGCTGCTCTTCCCATTACGCGCAGTTGCTCCACGTGCGAACGTATCGTAATTCCTTTTTTGGTGATAATCATCAAATCATCGTCATCCGTCACATTCTTGATAGCAATAAGGTTACCTGTTTTTTCTGTTACAGATATTGTTTTTACACCTTTTCCTCCACGATTGGTAATTCGATATACGGGTTCTCCCGTTTCGGGGTCATTAAAGTAAGATCGCTTTCCAAAACCGTTTTCTGATACCACCAATATGGAGTTTTCGCTATCTGGATCTATACAAATCATACCGATAACTTCATCGTCAGGTTTACTCATTTTTACTCCTTTAACACCTATGGAGTTCCTGCCGACTGTACGAACAGTTGATTCATTAAATCGAATCGCATAACCTGATTTTTTACCGAGAACAATTTCTTTATTGCCATCAGTCAGCTTCGCTTCGAGCAATTCATCACCGTCATTGATATTAATGGCATTAATTCCATTCGTACGTGGACGAGAGTAAGCCTCCAACTTGGTCTTCTTGATGATACCTTTTTTGGTACACATCACAATGAAGTTATTGTTGACATACGTTTCGTTTTTCAAGTCTTCGACGTTGATATATGCCTTGATGCGGTCTTCTTGTTCAATGTTGATCAAGTTTTGAATCGCACGTCCCTTGGACGTTTTACTTCCCTCAGGAATCTCGAAAACCCGCATCCAGAAACACTTCCCTTTCTCCGTAAATACGAGTAAGTAGTTGTGATTGGTTGCAACAAATATTGATTCTAAAAAGTCTTTATCCCGAGTGGTAGAACCTTTGGAGCCCGTACCTCCCCTATTCTGTACTTTGTATTCATTCAGGCTCGTACGTTTAATATATCCCGCATGAGAAATCGTTACCACTACTTCGTCGTCTGGTATCAAATCCTCAATTCTCATTTCAGAAGCAGAATATTCAATAGTAGATCGTCTTTCATCGCCGTATTTATCACGGATATAAATCAATTCTTCTTTGATGATTTCCATTCTGCGTTCCTCACTGCCTAAGATATCTTTCAAATCAGCAATCGTCTCCATCAAATCTTCATACTCCGAACGCAACTTATCTTGTTCCAGTCCTGTTAGCTGACGCAAACGCATCTCAACTATTGCACGAGACTGCAGTTCCGATAAATCAAAGCGCTCAATAAGTTTATTTCTCGCCTCTTCAGGACTTTTGGAACCACGGATCATCTTGATCACTTCGTCAATATTGTCGGAAGCGATGATCAAACCTTCGAGTAAGTGAGCGCGCTCTTCTGCTTTACGCAAGTCATATTTCGTTCGTCGAACCACTATTTCATGGCGGAAATCGACAAACTTCGCAATGATATCTTTTAAGTTTAATAATTCGGGTCTACCATTGACTAAGCAGATGTTATTAACTGAAAAAGAAGTTTGTAAAGCTGTATACTTAAATAGTTTGTTCAATACGACATTAGGGATCACATCACGCTTTAGTTCGTAAACGATACGCAATCCATTACGATCTGATTCATCACGTATGTCAGTGATACCTTCAATTTTCCCATCATTCACCAAATCAGCCGTTTTCTTAATCATATCGGCTTTATTGACTTGATAAGGAATTTCAGTGACAACGATATGTTCTTTACCAGAAGCACTCATTTCCTCAATTTCAGCTTTCGCTCGAATAACGATACGTCCTTTTCCTGTCTCGAAAGCACTTTTCACACCGTCATAACCGTAGATGATTCCCCCAGTTGGAAAATCTGGTGCTTTGACGTGTTGCATCAACTCCTCAGTATCAATGTCTCTATTTTCGATGTAAGCTGCTGTCCCGTTAATGACTTCAGTCAGATTGTGAGGCGCCATATTTGTCGCCATTCCTACAGCAATACCACTTGCTCCGTTGACCAGTAAATTTGGAATCTTCGTAGGAAGGACAGTAGGTTCTTTCAGACTGTCATCGAAGTTATTTTCAAAATTAACTGTTTCTTTTTCCAGATCAGCCAGCATTTCTTCAGCGATCTTACGCAATCGTGCCTCCGTATAACGCATTGCTGCCGGACTATCTCCATCGATTGAACCGAAGTTACCCTGTCCATCAACGAGCGGATAGCGCAGTGACCATGACTGTGCCATACGTACCATCGTGTCATATACTGAACTGTCGCCGTGTGGGTGGTATTTACCGAGTACCTCACCGACTATTCTGGCGGACTTCTTGTAAGCCTTATTTGAATAAACACCTAAGTCTTGCATACCATATAAAACCCGACGATGAACTGGTTTAAAGCCATCGCGAACATCTGGTAGTGCTCTGGAAACAATCACCGACATTGAATAATCAATGTAGGCTGACTTCATTTCATCTTCGATATTAATCTGAACAATTCTTTCTCCTTCTGCCATCTTGTCATTTAATTAGTTGTTGCACGAAAATTGCGCAGTAATTGAAGGTCGAAAATAGATATTTATTAATTACTAAAAACGCTTGAACACTGTTTTTTATAAACAAAAATCTGTGGAAAATTGTGAACAACTTCAACGATTTTGTCTTTAATTCGTTATATTTTTGATAAGTCGTATTATTACGACTTTTTAAACTTTAGAAAAACAACATAAAATAT
>CAYFTH010000009.1:11660-30520 GCA_964346075.1 uncultured Fluviicola sp.
AATTGTGAACAACTTCAGCAGTGAAAACGTTTGAACATTTCTATTTTTGATAACTATTAAATTTATTTCGGAAGACAACAAATTATAAGTATATTCGATATTATGGAAGCAAAATTTTCACCCCGGGTCAAAGACGTGATCAACTTCAGTCGTGAAGAAGCGTTGCGATTGGGTAACGATTATATTGGTGTTGAACACCTCCTGCTCGGTCTCATAAGGGAAGGAGAAGGTTTAGGTATTCGCGTTCTAAAAGAATTCAACCTGAATTTGGATCAAATACGGCAGCAAATAGAGTCTTATTTGACAAAAAGTGCCAACAATAATTCCAGGGAACTCACCAATATCCCTTTGGTCAAGCAAGCAGAGAAAGTGCTTAAAATTACTTATCTCGAGGCTAAATTATTTAAAAGCGCTCTCATTGGAACGGAACATCTGTTGCTATCCATTTTGAAAGATGAAAATAATGTTGCTTGCCGCACGTTGAACAAGTACGGCATTATTTACGAAAACATTAAAGATGAAATTGAAGCTATGTTAGAAGAAGATCAACCGAGTGCTGAATTTCCAGGTTCAGATGAAGGCGAACCGGGTTTCGCGGGAAGCAGTGGTTCTCCAGGAGGTTCTGGTAGAAAGTCGAGTGACACAAAATCGAAGACGCCCGTTCTTGATAACTTTGGTCGGGATTTGACCAAATTAGCAGAAGCCGACCGTCTGGACCCGATCGTTGGTCGTCAAAAGGAAATAGAACGTGTTAGTCAAATCCTTTCGCGGAGAAAGAAAAATAATCCGATTTTGATCGGTGAGCCCGGTGTAGGTAAAAGCGCGATAGCTGAGGGATTAGCTTTGCGTATAACGCAACGTAAAGTCTCTCGTGTTCTCTTTAATAAACGGATTGTGAGCCTGGATCTGGCTTCATTGGTTGCGGGTACGAAATACCGTGGGCAATTTGAGGAACGGATGAAAGCCGTTATGGCGGAAATCGAAAAAAATCCGGATATTATCCTTTTCATCGACGAAATTCATACCATTATAGGAGCTGGTGGAGCCAGCGGATCTCTTGATGCATCAAATATGTTTAAACCGGCGCTGGCACGCGGTGAGTTACAGGCAATTGGTGCGACAACCCTCGACGAGTACCGTCAATACATAGAAAAAGATGGTGCACTTGAGCGGCGTTTCCAGAAAGTGCTGGTTGAGCCCACTACGATTGAAGAAACAGAAAGCATTTTAGAAAACATCAAAGAACGCTATGAAGAACATCACGGTGTAACTTATACGGAGGAGGCGATCGAAGCATGTGTATCTCTTACCAATCGTTACATTTCTGATCGTCACTTGCCAGATAAAGCAATTGATGCCCTCGATGAAGTTGGAGCTCGCGTACATCTCACCAATATCAACGTACCGCAGATTATACTTGATATTGAAGCACAAATTGAGGAGGTGAAGGAAAGTAAGAACGATGTAATCAAGTCCCAACAATACGAAAAAGCGGCTGAATTACGCGATAAAGAAAAGAAATTGCAAGATAAGCTTGAAAATGAAAAGATCAAGTGGGAAGAGGATACGAAAAATCATAGAGTCACTGTCAGTGAAGAAAATGTTGCTGATGTTGTAGCGATGATGACAGGAATCCCTGTTCAGCGCATTGCTGAGAAAGAAAGCGGCAAACTGGCTAAAATGTACGATGAAATTAAATCGCAAGTAATTGGTCAGGAGGAAGCGGTTTCAAAAGTTGTCAAAGCCATTCAACGGAATCGTGCTGGACTTAAAGATCCAAACAAGCCGATTGGCTCCTTTTTCTTTCTGGGACCAACAGGTGTTGGTAAAACACAATTAGCGAAAGTGTTGTCTCGTCATATGTTTGATACTGAAGACTCGCTCATCCGTATCGATATGAGTGAGTATATGGAGAAATTCTCTATATCGCGACTTGTAGGAGCACCTCCCGGATATGTAGGCTATGAAGAAGGTGGTCAATTAACTGAGAAGGTCAGAAGAAAGCCCTACTCTATTGTGCTTCTGGACGAGATTGAAAAAGCACACCCCGACGTCTTCAATTTGCTTCTACAAGCTTTAGATGATGGACACATGACGGATGGACTGGGCCGCAAGATCGACTTTAAGAATATTATTTTGATCATGACCTCGAACATCGGAGCCCGTCAGCTACAGGATTTTGGAACTGGAGTTGGGTTTGGTACAGCTGCACGACTGGCCTCTACAGAAGATGATCAAAAGTCAGTTATACAAAATGCGCTGCGAAAAGCTTTTTCACCAGAATTTCTGAACCGTGTGGACGACATGATTTTATTCAAGTCACTAGAGCGTGATAGTATTTATAAAATCATTGATCTCGAGCTGGTTCACCTTTACAAACGTATAAATGATCTGGGGTACGATATTGAGCTCAAGAAAAGTGCAAAAGATTTTATTGTCGATAAAGGTTACGATTCTAAATTCGGAGCGCGACCACTCAAGCGGGCCATACAAAAATATGTTGAAGATCCGTTGGCCGAACAGATTATCAATTCAGCAATCAATGAAGGTGACAAAATTACGCTTAGTTTAAATAAAGCGAAAGACGGACTCGACTCAAAAATTGAAAAAGGAAAAGGAGCGATTCCAACCAAAAAAGAAAAGAAGAAAGACAAAAAAGAGAAAAAGAAAAAAGACTCTGAGGAAGAGGAATAATCTAATTTTTAGTTAATTATTATAATCTATGGGAGTGCAGTTGCTGTGCTCCCTTTTTTTCATCGTTGATCTCATGAGAACTATAAATGTATTGCTAGTTGGTTTACTTCTTCTATCGTGCACCTTTTTGACCTGCGCTCAAAAAGATCCGCAATTGATTGATATACCCCACGAAGTATTCGTAAACGACGGACGTGACGATTTTGAAGAAATATTGTCAAATTCTTCAGATCTGAAAATTGATGTAAAACGTTTATTTGATGCGGGTGTGCTCAGACAAGATTTAGTTAATGGAAACTTTTCCAGGTATTGGGAAGCATTTCAAGGGAATTGGAATTACATCCAAATTAAACCCAGTCAACCTCCCCTATTGCTATTTACGGGTATTAGTTATTTCTCTGATGAACGAGAGTATGTCTATATCTATGATCTGGAGAAAGAAAAAGAGCTATTCGTTTCTGTGGGCAGGTTATTGGCTTTTAAAGCGCATCCATTCACATCAGAGCATGTAATCTTTGTTCATAAATACCCTTGTTGTAAAAGTGCAAGCCACCATATTATTACTCTTCGTTTACTGGGACAACAAATCCGAACGCATAACCGTTTTTTTGTTGGTCGTGATGAAGGAGACATGGTCGGTCCGTTTTTTCCAGACAGCGTGAATTACCCGGCATCGTACGAACAATTAGAGGAGAAAACAATGCTTTACTGGTCACCAGAGGTTGTTGAGAAAAATGCCTTTTTGGCGCGTTCTCATAAGAATACAATTATTTCGTACGAAGAGGGATCGCTCTATAAAACGTTGTATACGGATAAATCCTGGAAATTTGTCGTGATGTACTCAGGTATTTCAAAAGAGAAAAGTCCCGTACTGCATTATTCGAATTTTTCGTACCGTCCCGTTTATGGTTGGATAAAAAATGAATAGAAATAAGTTACGCCGAATGCATTTTTCAGATTTGTTTATTAATGCACGATGTCCACTATAAATAATCTCGGTAACAACGCTAAGAAAATTTACAATTATCGAAAGTACTCGTATATTTGCAACTGAAATGATGAAAAATTATTCAGAACAGCTGAAGCACCCTGTTTTCAAGGTGACGCGTGACATTATCTCAGCAGAAAAACTGGAGGCCTACGTTATTGGTGGATACGTGAGGGATTTGCTTTTAGAGCGTCCTTCCAAGGATATTGATATTGTAGTGGTAGGAAGCGGTTTAGCACTTGCTGAAAAAGTTGCTGAACGATTACGCGTTAAAAAAGTTTCTACGTTCAAATCATTTGGAACAGCTCATTTTCGGTATAAGGATTTAGATTTAGAGTTTGTAGGAGCGCGCAAGGAATCCTACGATCGCAACTCTCGGAAACCTATTGTGGAAGATGGAACACTTCAGGATGATCAATTGCGTCGCGATTTCACGATCAATGCACTCGCTCTGAATCTGAGGGAAGAAGCGTTCGGCAACTTAATCGATCCATTTGAAGGACAGGAAGATTTAGAAAAGGAAATTATACGTACCCCGCTTGAGCCCGGAAGAACGTACTCTGACGATCCACTGCGAATGATGCGAGCTATTCGATTTGCCACGCAATTGGACTTTACGATTCAAAGAGAAAGTTTAGTTGCTATTAAGGATAATGCAGAACGACTGAAAATAGTTTCTGTTGAGCGTATCATGGATGAATTACATAAAATAATTCTTAGCAAAACACCTTCCAGAGGATTTAAACTGTTGTATTCTACTCGCCTACTCCACCAGTTTTTTCCTGAAATGGTAAAATTAAAAGGTGTAGAGGTGAAAGATGGTAAATCGCATAAAGACAACTTTTATCACACGTTAGAAGTACTTGACAACATATCTGAAGTAACAGATGATTTGTGGTTACGCTGGAGTGCAATATTACACGATATTGCTAAACCTCAGACCAAACGCTTTCACCCCAGGAGTGGCTGGACCTTCCATGGGCATGAAGATCTCGGAGCGAGATTTGTACCAAAAATTTTCAGAAGACTGAAGCTTCCGCTCGATCAAAAAATGAAATATGTTAAGAAGCTCGTACGCCTGCATTTGCGCCCTATTGCGTTAGTGAAAGGAAACGTCACAGATTCTGCTGTACGCCGCTTATTAAACGAGGCTGGAGATGATATAGATGACTTGATGAAACTCTGTAATGCAGATATTACATCGAAAAATGAATTTAAAGTCAAAAAATATCGAAATAATTTTAAAGTCGTAGAACAAAAACTAAAAGAAGTTGAAGAAAAGGATCATGTTCGCAATTTTCAGCCTCCAATTAACGGTAAGTTAATCATGGACACATACGCTATTGGTCCCTGCAATGAGATAGGTGTTATAAAGCAATCAATTAAAGAAGCAATATTAGACGGTAATATACCTAATGAATACAATGCAGCTTTTCAATTAATGTTGGAAATTGGTAACAAATTAGGATTAAAACCTCAAAAAAACTATTAACTTCTATAGTTGTTAAAATGTAAAAAGTAATTTATGCCAGGACTGAAATTTAGAGTTTTACTGGATAGTGTAGAAAAAGACGAAGTCTTTCGCGATGTTGCGATCAATGATGATCTCAATTTTGAACAGTTCTACGTAGCCGTTTTAGATGCATTTGGTTTTGAGAATGATCAAATGGCCTCATTTTTTGTAAGTGATTCTGAATGGAACAAAGGCGAAGAGCTCTGTTTGATGGACATGTCTTTTGGCAATGAAGATAGTGAAGCTCCTCAGGAAATGGCCGATGCGATGCTGCGTGAAAAAATTCAATCTCCCAAACAACGGTTTATTCTCGTACACGATTTCATCAGTATGTGGATTTTTCTCATCGAACTTCAAGAAATAATGGATGAAGATGTGGAGAATGCCCAATTATTGATGAGTGTTGGCGAAATTCCAGAGGACATGAAAAAGAATCCGGGTGAAGCACTTGAAAACATGAAGTTCAAGACTGAGGTAGATGAAAACCTTAAGGATTTTGACATGGACGATTATGATGATCTAATGGGAGATGGTTTTGAGAATATTGACGACTTGGATATTTAGCTATGAGTAAAAACGATCCATTAGGTCAGGCTATTCTCGCGTATGCTAAAAATGGCAGAGATGCGAATATTATAGTGGAGTCCGACCTTATGGAAAATGATGTTATTCCCGTTTCTTACCTTTTTCGCCACCTGGAGATTATGCCCGAACAAGAACGTGCGGCACTGCAAAGGGTCCAGGGCAAAGTATTGGATGTTGGTTCTGGCGCAGGAGCACACACGCGGATTCTTAGAGCTCGCGGATACGACGTAACTGCAATAGATACAAGTGAAGGAGCTATCAGCTACCTGAATAATAGATTTCCAGGGTTAGATCATCGATGTATCGATGTGAACGATCTCAGTACCGAGCGCTATGATACCATTCTTTTACTCATGAATGGTATTGGAATGGCCGGAACGCTGGATCAGTTACCTTCCTTTATTGATCACCTGATGTCTTTATTGAAGCCAGCCGGAAAATTACTTTTTGACAGTACCGACGTCAGCTATTTCTATGAAGAAGATGACGGAGGTATGTGGATCGATCTCAACAGTTCCTATTTTGGTGAATTTCGATTTCGAATGACCTACCAGGAACATCAGACCGATTGGTTCAACTGGTTATATTTGGATGCGGGAACACTTGAAGAAACCGCAGCAACAATGAATTTATCACTTAAAATTGTTTATACAGAAGAAGAAAGCTATTTAGCTGAAATAACAAATGAATTATGAAGAATAAGTTACTACTCAATACGGTTCTACTTTTTTTGGCGCTCTCGTGGAACAGCAACGCCCAAAACATCAATACTTTTGAAAAGACATCCCTACTGTGGAAAATAGAATCAGACACCATGGAGACGACGAGTTACCTTTTCGGAACGATGCACCTCATTCCACGGGAAAAATTCTTTTTTCCTGATACACTTGACAGTTTAGTGACACACAGTGATCAATTAGTAATGGAGATCGGTGGTCTTGAAGAACAAATGAAAGCTGTAAAATTCATGATGCTCGATAGCGGTAACGTTTTTAACTATTTCTCAAAAGCACAGCGCGATTCACTATTCAATTATAGTGAGGAAAAGCTCGGATATACTGAAGGGCAAATGCGCGCGATATTTGGTAAAATGAAACCGATGGTCATCATGCAAATGTTAACGAAGGAGGCTTTTGGTGAATCACCGGCCAGTTACGAAATGACTATTTCAACGATTGCCAAACAAAACGAAATCCCCGTCTTAGGACTTGAAACGATTGAAGAGCAAGTAGCCATTTTTGATCGACTATCCATGGAAGAACAAGTTCAGATGGTCATGGATGCAATAGCTGACACCAGCGGGAATGATCAAATGGATCAATTGATTGATATGTATTTGTCGCAAGATATTCATAAGCTTTACGAGTTCACAAGCCAATCAGAATTAGGGGGACCTTCTTTTGAAGATGATTTTATTATCGACAGAAATCAAAAATGGATTCCTCAATTAATTCAGTTCATGGATGGAAATAATCAACTATTTATTGCCGTAGGTGCTGCACATCTCGGAGGCCAAAATGGTTTGGTTCAATTATTACGCGAAAAAGGATTACGACTAACACCAGTAGAGTTATGAAAATATTCGGATACTTATTGTTGCTTTTAGTGATTTTCACCAGCTGCTCCTCTTACTCAGAAGATGAAAAGGCAGCATTTGATGCCAAAATTCAGTTACATTTAGATACATTGAACACACCGATGCAACATATGGAGCACGGTCTTTACTATCGTATTTTAGATGAAGGAAGTGGAGATCGTAAAATTCGCTTCAATGATCGCATAACCTTTTCCTATCGTGGTTCATTTCTAAATGGAAAGGTCTTTCAAACAATTCATCCTGAGGATCCTATTACCTTTCAAGTGCGTGAACTGATCGCAGGATGGCAGGATGGGCTCATGCTGATTGGGGAAGGTGGTGAAATAGAATTGATTATCCCACCTCACCTTGCTTATGGCAAAAAGAAAACAGAACTTATACCTGCCAATTCAATCGTGAAATATCAACTTAAAGTGCACGAGGTCAAATGATACGAGTGAATGGTTGGTTATTGAACAATAACGCGACGCTGATCAACTTGTTCACCACTTTTGATGAAAGCAACTACGTAAACCCCTTTTGCTAAATCCGAAGGCTGGAAGTTCATCATAGATTGTGTTGTGCGTTCACTGATCAATTGACCATTCATTGATGAGATCGTAATTTTATCAGCATAATTTGTTGGTAAAGCGATTTGAAATTTACCATTGCTTGGATTAGGATAAATGTTTATAGTTGCTTCGTCCTCTTTATTCAAATCAGCTATTTGTTCATTTTGAATATTGATCATTTCTCTTCGCTCTTCAAGATCTTTACACGCTTCTTCTCGATCAACTGTTATGTTTTGATTCATCACCTGTACGTTTCCTGTTACGCATTGGGGTGTAAAGTCTTGAGCATCCGTATAGTTCCAAACTCCAGCCAATTCGTTTGCATCAATGTTCTTATTCACATCTCCACACGCAGAATACTTGTTTAATAAAAGGCCCTGCTCAATCGAAAGTACTGCGTTCGTACCTTGACTTTCGCTTACAGTAACGTCTGCATTCCCCAGGAGCGAAAAATTATTACACGCAAATTCATCCATGTGATTCGTTCCTGTAAAAAGTATTCCATTACCGATACTACCTCCAAATGAATTACGCTTGATAACCATAGATTTGGCATCACCACTTTTTGCGCGTATTCCGACATTAAACAACTCCGCTGCATCACTCATGAATGTATTGTCTTTAATGGTGATCGATTCATTTTCGTTTTGATCAATCCCAATTGAGGTTGAAGCGTAAGTTCCTCCAGTTAGATTAAAAACAGAGTTAATGATAGCAACGTCTTCTGTTGATTGTATTGCAACTCCCACCTGATTCTTGAAGAAATAGTTGTTATCGATTTGCATTGACTTAACCAACGCACCTTCCATAGCTATGCCTGCGGATAGGTTGTAAAATTCATTATTGTACTGAACTACATGCTGAGGTTTTTTGCTCGAAGTTTTCCAGAATGAATTCAAAGCGCGGATTCCTGTTCCACTAGTAGCTGTGTTCGTTGTTGTATTTCCTTCGAAAACATTTTTTTCGATGATAGCCATCGCATTTGTTATTTCAATGTGTTGTACATTATTAATGGGACGGTTATAAGTAAATAAGTTATTTGATATTACGTGATTTACTTGATGCGCACGGTAATCCTTAATGTAAACTCCCGTTTTATTATTGATAAAATCAGTAGACTGAACATGAATGTTTCCTCCAAAAGACGATTGCTGGTTAAGGGCAGCTTTGTGGTTATTAGCTACACCTATTTTTGCATTTTTGATCAATGAATTTTCCATGTACAATTGACCTGACTGATTCTTAAAATTTGAAACTACTTCTATCCCACCCCATTCTGCAAAACCGCAAGCTTCAACTTTGTCTAAAATTACGTTATTCAGTTCTAAAGTTGCATCCTGTGTGACAACGATTCCTGAAGCAGGATAGTCGGGACGTTGTAAATCAGCATTTGGGGCAAAATTCAATGTTTGGTTTTCTAACTTAAAATCAACCCCGGCTTCGATAACAACAACACCTTTAATCTTGATAACACCATCATTATTTAAATCTACTAATTGATCTGTAGCATCATTAATCAATATACTATTGGTATAATCAAATTCTGGTCCTTGCTCAATGAAAGAAACTGTATCATTATAAGCACAACCATTCGGTGCATTTATTGTGTAAGAATAACTCCCTGTTTGTAAATTGTAGCGATTCCACGTCGTACTTCCATCCGACCACTGGATGCTGTGTGTACTCATGTTACCACCACTCAGTGTTATTGATATTCCCTGAAAACTATTGTTACAAAGCGTTTCAAATTTTTGAACATTGGGTTGAATCGGGTGTGTATCTTTCGCCATTTGTACAGCTGCAGCAGCATTTAATCGTCCAGCACCGAGTTGACCAGCATATTGTGGATTCACACTGTCGACATCATCGGCAGTCGTTAATAGTATGTTTTCGATAGCTGCAGGTGAAAGACAAGGATTTACATCCAACATCAGTCCGACTGTACCAGAAACAAGTGGAGCAGCAAATGAAGTGCCACTACCACGAACGTATTGGTTGTTCCCAATAGCTAAAGGAATGCTGTATCCAGGAGCTACCAAATCAACGGAACTGTTATGTTGATGTGTACTAGATGGATTATTCTGAATGGCTTCGTGATTATCGTTCGCATTTACACTTGAAACCGCCACGACATTATTAAAAGCAGCAGGATACACTAAATTTGTTGGGCCACCGCAAGTACCTCCATTTCCTGCTGCGGCAATAATCGCAGTTCCGTTTTCTACCACTTCATCGATAACAGATTGGTAATACACGTTGTAAGAACATCCAGAGGACCAGGAAACATTAATGACACGAATACCAGCATAAGTAGCAGAGAGCATAGCATTGTAGTTCATAGAATAAAGCGACAAAGAACTATTGAATCCAATAGCGCTTTTCCCAACTCCATTGTCTGTATCACCCGCAGCAGTAATTGCAACAGCTGTTCCGTGATTCATGTTATTATTCGGTGTAGCATGGATGCTCGCTATTTTGGATTGAAGGTCTTCGTGTAATGTGTCAAAATACGTGTCAAGTATTCCGATGCGTACCCCAGGTGATCCTTTCGTGATGTCCCAGGCAGCTTTTGCGTTAATGTTTGTCAACGCATAGTCGCTTGAAAATTCAGTTGAAAAATCATTCGTAGAATAAAGAAGTTCGAATGGTTCGATCATTACAGGATTATCTAAATTAACCATGCGATCAGCTTTAGCAAACACAGCTGTTATATTATTAGCAGTAATAGCGTAAACCTTTTTTAAGTCTGCTTTTTTACTTGCCGGAACTGCTTTTTTTATTGTTGCTTGTGGATATTGTTTTTGCAACGTCTTTAAAGCATCTTGCTGTTGAACAGTTACCCAAAACGTCTTTTCCTGACTCATTGTGATGAGTGTAACTATTAATGCGATCAATGTTGTAATTCCTTTCTTCATAACGATTGTTTCTGGTTCAAATGTAGACCAGTTCAACCGCTAAACCTCCCTGTATTACTAGTGATAAAGTGAATTGAGCAATTCAGTATATGCGCTCCTAAGTACTATTTTAATCGTACGTATGAAAAACATAGTAGGTACTCTGCTTAGTTCAGAATAAGTAGTTTTACGTAAAAAAAAAGGAGGTACTTCCGTACCTCCTGTCCCAGATGGGGTTTGAAACATTTACATAGACTCCTCAGCGCGAATTGCGCCATTTGAATAATTTATTATACGCTGAAGAACACCATCTTCGTTGTAAATGTATCGCTTCCCATCATAGAGTTTTCCGTTTTTTATCATTCCATCCATGATCACTTCACCCGAATCATTTTTAATTCGTTTTTCTTCTAACTGCGAGTGCTTGTTTTCTCTTTGCAAATCAAGGCAGACTAATCGACTGATGGCGGTATGATAATCCTGACCGCACTCCTCTGCATCTATTGAGAATTGGTTTCGAATTTGTCCATTTTTATCATACCAAATGATTGTTTTTAGCGCTCCAAATTTTGTATACCGAAGTGCTTCTCCCTGACGTTCTCCATTATTCGCATAATAGATAAACATTGGTTGACCTGTAGGGTGATAATAATAAACAGTGTCCTCTTCTTTCCCTTTACTGTTATATTTCGCTTTATATCGGAGCGTTCCACTAACATCAAAACGTTTCATTTGACCATAATAATGACCATTACGAATATTTCCGGTTTCTTTAACAATACCATTTGGGTGAAATTTGAGATACGTTCCGTTCGGCTCTCCATTTACAAAATATCCTTTGCATTTTGGTGTAACACCATCTTTATAATACAAGGTCCATTCGCCAACTTTTACACCGTTTTTATAATTTCCTTCGGCTATTTTACCTTCCATGGGATAGCCCAATTGTGGTTGATCATATCCTTTGTAAATCCTACTACCCTTTTCTGGAGTTGAGCCGCCCAGCGACTTAATTATCATATTTTGGGCGTTTCTGTAGCACTCGTCTATACTACTTTCTTGTCCCAATAAAATAATTGGAAAAAAACAGATCATAAAATAAATTGATTTTCTCATACCATTAAACTTTTAAGTGAAGCTGCAGATCTTAATACAGGAATCAAACATGATTTATGAATTGATTTTACCATCCAGAAATCAAGATTTTCTAATTCATTACGATCCTTGTAGAAATCAGAATACTCGATGATTTCTCGAATTAGCTTTTGTTTTGTGCTCGGATAAACTTGTGTCATAGCTTTAATTATTAACTGTTTCTGGAACAAATTTAAGGTGAGCTGTGTCCATTTTCATCATTGAACAGGCAGAACGATGACGAATTGAGCATAAGAACATAACGGGAGCTACGTACAATTTAGTGATCTCTCAAAGAGAATATATAGATGAACTAACCAGACCCGTATACGTGATTTTACTTAAATCAAGTTAGGTTTTGTAGTGCTTAAAGGAGGTGTAGAAAGATGTATGAATATCAATATTGAAAAAAGGAGACCTGATTTAAACGTAACCTTTATCGCGGGCCCAAATACTTAATTGGGCAGAATTGGGAATGTTAAGCTTTTTCAAAATGTTATGGCGATGGGTGTCGACTGTGCGATTTGAAACACTCAGTTGATCTCCAATATCACGAGAGGTAAACCCCTTCGCAATCAACTTCACGATCTCTATTTCTCGGTTTGTCAGTTCGGGTTGTTCCTCTTCTCCACCAAACATGGATTTTACAAATTTTTCTTTGATTTCCTCACAAATATATTGGTTGCCATTATGTACTTCATTGATTGCTTTTATCAACTCCTCTTTCGAACTATTTTTAGTTAGGTATCCTTTTGCTCCATGATTGAGCATCTTTTTAACCAGGGCCGTATCATCGTGAATTGATAAACCAATAATACTGGTTTTGGGAAGTGTATTTGAAATCTCTTTGGTAGCCTGGAATCCATCACCTTCCTTCAGGTTAATATCCATGAGAATTACTTCAGGTCGATAAGATTTAGCCAGAGCTATGGCATCACGCTCACCTGCAGCTGTGCCTATAACCTCAAAAGATTCTTGTCCCTGAAGAACGGTGGACCAAGCTTGTGCTATCAAATGGTGATCATCTACGATTAAAATTTTTACTACACTCATATTGTCAGATTTACAACTAAATTAATTTAATTTTTGGTAAAATTTCAAAAATTTACTGATTAAACTCAGTTTTTAACAGCAAAAAGTAATCGAGCTAGTACGAGCAAAACAAAAACAGCACTTTATGATATCTATAAATTGTTGCTTGTTCTATACCTAAAAAAATCAATGATTAGAGCGACTTTCTGCGGGGTAAAAAATTGACATAATATTTCATAAATGCGGTCTGCAGTATTCAGTCAACACTGAAAGTATGAACCATAAAAAAAGGGCGGTAAAATACCGCCCTTTTTTATGATAGTTGAAAATTAATAATAAATCAATCTCCTTACTTTCGCTACATATTTTGCCAAACGTATAACCTGTTTGGTGTAACCATATTCATTGTCATACCACGTGTAAAGCACCACATTTTTACCACTTGGACCAATAATAGTTGCGGGCGAGTCAAAAACAGAACAACACGTATTTCCGATGATATCATTCGAAACCAATTCTTCATCGATGGAATAATGAATCTGATTGACGAGTTCTCCTTCTAGTGCCGCTTTTCGAATGGCATCATTGATTTTATCAGCGGTTGTTTCCTGATCCAGTTGCAACGATAGAATCGCAAGCGAACCATTGGGTGTAGGCACTCTCACCGCATTGGCAGTCAATTTATTTTCAAGGTCTGGAATAACCTTAGTAACCGCTTTTCCTGCTCCTGTTGAAGTAATGACCATATTGATTGCTGCAGAACGCCCACGACGGGGTTTTTTATGCATATTATCCAATAAGTTTTGATCATTCGTGTAGGCATGAACCGTTTCAATGTGACCTTTCTCAACTCCGAATTGATCATTGATCACTTTTAATACGGGCGATATGGCATTCGTTGTACACGAAGCAGCTGAATAGATTTTTTCCGTTTCGATATCCAGTTCATGTTGATTAATTCCATACACAATATTTGGAATTCCTTTTCCGGGGGCAGTCAATATAACTTTTGAAACACCTTTAGCCTGACGATGACGTTCCAAGTCTTCCTTCGTCGTGAAGGCTCCTGTATTATCAATAACCAGAGCATTTTGAATACCATGTGCTTCGTAATCTACGTCCTCTGGATTTTTCGCTTCAATCAGCTGGACACTCTGCCCATTGATCGTAAGTACCTTTTTATCAATGTCGAGATCAACAATACCATCAAAAGCTCCATGAACGGAATCATTTCTAAACAGCGCAGCCCTTTTTGTAATTGTTTTTTCAGATGTATCGCGCGTCACAATTGCCCGCAGTCGTAATTGTTGTCCTTTACCCGCCTGTTTAATTAATTCCCGGGCAGCCAATCTACCGATACGTCCAAAACCGTAAAGCACGACATCGCGCGGTTCAGGTTTAAAACGATCTTTACCAATAAAATCTTGGAGTTGGTGTTTTAAAAAGTCGAGCTCAGTAGAAAACTGATCCTGAACTTCCTGATATTCGAACGAAAGTTTACCAATATCTAATTTTGACGGGGCCAGATCTAAATCGAGTAACGCCTCGGCCATAGAAGAAGTTGCAAAAACGTCAATGGGTTTTTTCACCACATTATCTGCGTATTTGTGCAGATTCATAATTTCAGAAACGGTAAGGTTGACCAGGTGATTTCGAAAAAGGACTAATTCAACACCTTGATCATAAAGTAATTGACCAGTCTTACTCGCTAATTTAACAGCAGCACGTTCCCTTTTGACGTGTGCATCCAAATTCTCTTCGTAACCAATTGCAGGGTTCATTTGACTATTTATTTGTTAAAAATTAATTGTTTATGTAAAAAAAAAGCTGCCCAAAATGAGCAGCTTTTTATTGCTTTCTATCCTAAATAAGCCTTTAAAAGCTTATTCCGCGATGTATGACGCAGTCGACGGATGGCTTTTTCCTTTATTTGTCGAACGCGCTCACGCGTGAGGTTAAATTTCGATCCAATTTCTTCAAGTGTAAGTCCGTGGTTCATCCCTATACCGAAGAAAAGGCGTATGATCTCTCTCTCTTTATCTGTCAACGTTGACAATGAACGTTCTATTTCGCGCTGAAGCGATTCAGACATTAGTAATGTATCGGCTTTCGGAGAATCCGAGTTGGCCATAACATCCATGAGCGTACCGCCATCCTCATTTGTTGTCAATGGAGCATCCATTGAGACATGACGACCTGAAACGTTCATACTTTCCTTGATTTTATCTTCCGGAACTTCTAATGCTTCTGCTAGCTCCTCCGCAGATGGAGGTCTTTCATATTCTTGTTCAAGTCGCGAAAATGCTTTATTGATTTTATTGAGGGAACCTACCTGGTTCAGTGGCAAACGAACAATTCGAGCTTGTTCTGCCAACGCTTGTAAAATCGATTGACGAATCCACCAAACCGCGTAAGATATAAATTTAAAACCCCTCGTCTCGTCGAATTTCTGAGCAGCTTTGATGAGTCCTAAATTTCCTTCATTAATTAAATCAGGAAGTGTGAGACCTTGATTTTGATATTGCTTCGCCACCGACACAACGAATCGCAAATTGGCACGTGTCAACTTCTCAAGTGCTCTTTGGTCACCTTGCTTGATCTTTCTGGCCAGTTCGACCTCTTCATCTGCAGTAATAAGTTCCTCTTTACCTATGTCCTGCAAATATTTATCAAGTGATTGACTCTCGCGATTGGTGATCGACTTTGTTATCTTTAATTGTCTCATGCTTGTTCTTCCTTACTTTAGTGAATGAAATAAAAGTGTGGCAAATTTACGTCAATTTAATATTTCTACAAAATTTAATTTATATGAAAATCCGCCGGACTGGTTTACCGACGGATTCTCTTTTGCTGAATGATTGGTCTTCAATCAAGAAATTGAATTACCTATCAAATAGCATTGGTTTGATCTAAAGACCAAAACCTACATAATCTTTACGACCGCTTTTAGTCATAATTTCCAACAGTACTCCATTGTTATTTTTGCTATTGAGTGCACTTGTTAAATCGTCTACAGTAGTTACCTCTTTATTATTGACTTTAGTGACGATCATACCTTCTGTAAGCCCTAAAGAACTCAGTTTACCTGCAGATATAGAAGTAATTTTAACGCCGTGATCAATATCCAATTCGCGCATTTCATCATTTGTCAATGCTCCAAAAGTTGCTCCTAACGCCGAATAACGTTCAACTTCTTCTTTGGATTTCAGTTTTGTACTGCCTTCTTTATTGCGCAGAACGAGCTTTTTGGTGAGCACTTGATCATCTCTTCTTATGGTTACAGCGACCTGATCACCTGGCCTTCTCTTACCTATTTCTTCTTGTAACTGTGAAGGTGAGTTGACCTCTTTACTCCCTACTTTCAAAATGATATCTCCTTCCTTCAGACCTCCTTTTTTTGCACTTGAACCTTCATTCACCTTGCCAATATAAACACCAGCAGTGCTTTCAAGTTCTTCCTGATCCTTTAAAGACTGATTGATTTCTTGAATCTGCACACCGAGAAAAGCACGCTGAACCATTCCATAGTCAATGATGTCACTCATAATCTTAGAAACGAGCCTGGAAGGAACTGCGAAAGAATATCCTGCATAATTTCCAGTTTGTGATGCAATAGCTGTATTTATACCGATCAGTTCACCATTCGCATTGACTAGGGCACCTCCAGAGTTACCTGGATTAACGGCTGCATCAGTTTGGATGAAAGACTCAATGGGAATAACTTCCTTATTTTGCTTACCAATAATATTGATGTTACGAGCTTTGGCGGAAACAATTCCTGCCGTCACGGTGGAATTAAGATTGAAGGGGTTTCCTACAGCCAAAACCCATTCTCCGACTTTAACGTCATCACTATTTGCAAATGGCATTGGTTCTAAGTTGGAGGCATCCACCTTTAAAACAGCTAAATCTGTGGATGGATCTGTTCCGACAATTTCTGCTGAATAAGTCGTATTGTCATTCAAGGTAATCTCAATTTCACTCGCATTGCGAATAACGTGATTGTTAGTCACAATATATCCATCTTCAGAGATGATCACACCCGATCCGGAACCTTCTCCAAATTGCTTCCGTTCGCGGCCTGCTCCGGGTCCGTAAAAGAATTCGAGAAATGGATCCCGCTGGACATATTTCTGAACAACTTTTGTTTTGACGTGCACAACAGAGTGAATACTTTTCTCACTCGCTATTGTAAAGCCAGGTGAATTGTGAATGTCAAAAGGTGCAAAATTGACTGGACTGACAGGTGCATGTTGTTCATTTATTTCCGTCTGCATCATTTTCGAATCCTTGACCGTATCATCCTTCGTCAATAAAAACAGCCCTAAAGGCAAGACACCTCCAAGAATTCCCAAAAATAGACTGTTTGCTGATTTTTTGATCATTTTTGTTTTCATTTTATTATTGTTTTTTGAAAATCTACTATCAATAGTAACGCCATAGATCACAAATAGCAATGGTTTTGCTGTTAAAAGTTGTTAACCAACAAGTGATGATTAACATGACATTAATCGCGGTCAATTACCCTCCATTAAACTGATTTTTACTAATTTAGTCTTATTACCTTATGAAAAAAGTGATTATCCTCATAATTATTGTAGTGTCTGCCTTTCTTTTAGGACGCTATACAGGAGATAATCATCTTACTAAAGGGCAGCCCGAAACCTCCACCAAAAAGGTTTATATCGATCGCATCAAGGAAAAAATAATTCACGACACCATCCGAATTGAAAAGTCTGTGGTTGTTGATGAACAAGCCAGGGACACTTCTAAAAATACTCAAACAACCGATTTTCAAGACTCCGTCGTTAAAAAAGGTACTTCTAAACAGGATGACAGCACAATGATTGATCCCGCTATAGTCGAAGAAGAATTATTAGAACGACGAACAGTCATACTTCATTGGAATCCAAAGGATTCCGTTGGTGTTTCAGAATTATTAAATAAAAATGCGCAATCGTTCAGTCGTGAAATAATTGTAGAGTTTTGGTCGAATCCATTAAACATAACTGGTTATGAACTCAACCGAAATAAATTAAAGCTATTTGGTTTCCACCCCGAAGAAACGATACGGTTGGAAATTAAGGACGACCATCGGACGTTGTTTTTGCATTCAGAATCGTTACATTTGCGCCTTGAAAAAACAGAGCAATTCAAGTCACTTCAGTTATAAATGAATATACATTTCAAAAAATTTCAAGCAACAGGCAACGATTTTATCATGATCGACTGTCTGGATACCGGTAATTTTAAGCTCACCACGCCTCAAATCACGCAACTGTGTGATCGCCAATTTGGTATTGGTGCTGATGGCGTTATTTGTCTTTATGACCATAGTGATTTTGATTTTGAAATGCGGTATTTTAACAGTGACGGTTCCCGTAGTTTTTGTGGCAACGGAGCGCGATGCGCGGTTCAATTTGCGAAAATGCTGAATTGTTTTGAAAAGCGCGCACATTTTCTAGCCGTCGATGGACCTCATTCGGCACAAGTGGACAATGGGGTTATCGCCTTAGAAATGGGAGCTGTATCGGTGATTAAGAGCACAATAAATGCTTTTACGCTCAATACGGGCAGCCCACATTATGTGCAATTCGTAGACGATTTAGCGACGTGGGATATTGTAGAATTTGGACGTAAAATACGCTATAGCGCACCTTACGAATCCGATGGTATTAATGTGAACCTTGTTGAAAGAATACAAGATGAACAATTAAAAATGCTCACTTACGAGCGCGGCGTGGAAGATGAAACCTTTTCTTGTGGAACGGGAGCGACTGCAGCAGCATTGGCCCATTTCTATGAGCGAAAGTTGAATGGTCAACAGCGCACAGGAATAAAGGTGAAAGGAGGAGAACTAGCTGTCCAGGCG
>CAYFTH010000009.1:30620-42081 GCA_964346075.1 uncultured Fluviicola sp.
TACCCGGCAAGCTTTCGAACAATTTGGTCAATCCATTAATAAGGGCAACACCTGTCTTTCTCCGATCGATCAGATTATTCATGGTTCATCTGGAAATGCTACACGTATTGGTGACTTATTGCAACAACTTGACAACGAAAAACAAATTGAAAAGATTTACGGCATTCATATTCCTGATTCGTATTCTGGTATAGCAGCTTACAGTGCGGAAGATATTAATGCAAGGATTAAAAAACTCAAACAAAATGACTGATCTTCCCGTTTATCTCAGACCAGCTAAAATGGTGGATGCTGAGCTATTACTTTCCTGGGAAAACGACCCTGATAATCGCGTATATACACCTGATAAAGCTCGCTATACAGAGGCTGAGATTCGAGCTTTTATTCAAAACGCGAACAATGTCAGGGAAAACAAACAGTTGCGTTTAATGATCTGTTTGCGCAGTGAAGATACACCGATAGGAGCGATCGATCTTTTTGATATTGATTTTTATCACCAACGTGCTGGAATCGGTATATTGATTGCGAAGGAGAAGCATCGGCGTAAAAATTACGCTTCACTCGCCATTAATCTGATGGAAGCATTTGCACTTAAAAAACTTGATCTTATCCAGTTGCACTGTCTCATTCAACTAGACAACTATCCGAGCATCAAACTTTTTGAAAAGAGTGCGTTTACACGTACTGGTCAACTAAAAAATTGGTTCAAACGGGAAAATAAATGGTATGATGCTTATTTTTACCAAAAAATGATTGATTAATAATGAAGTTAGCGCATATAATATTTACCTTGGGAACACTGATAGTACTGTTCAACATGTCTTCGTGCGATAGCGTTGATGCTTATTTTGATGGAGATAAAACTACAGTTAACGACTCGATCACGCCTTTCTATATTCCATCTGGTGCCACGAAAAGCAATGTTATTTCAATGCTCTATGCTAAAAAGGTTGTTGATGATACATCGGCTTTCCTCAACGTGATGAATTATAAAAATATAGATGGTCAAAAAATAGGCGCAGGTAAATATAAAATAGAACCACATACAACCTATAAAACCATCATCAATGGGTTTACGCGCAATCGACTGGGGAATGGAAATGCTGAAGTTGAAGTGGAAGTAACATTTAATAACTGCCAAAATGTTAAAGAGATAGCTTCAAAAGTTTCCCGTCAAATCGAAATGGATAGCAGTGCATTTATTGGTTACCTTATGTCGGATAGTATCTTAAATAAATACGGATTCTCTGCAACGCGAATTGGGGCTTTATTCTTACCTGATACCTATCGTTTTTATTGGGATACGGATCACGTATCTTTTATTGAATCCATGGCAAAACAGTTTAAAAAATTCTGGAATGTGGACCGCACTGCACAGCTCAAAGAGCATCTCGGTATTTCATCGCAATCTGATGCAGTTACACTGGCTTCAATCATTTATAAAGAGCAAGACAAATACTCAGATGAATGGAAGACCATCGCAGGTCTATATCTGAACCGTTTGCGTCGTGGAATGAAATTACAGTCTGATCCCACATTTCGTTTTTGCTGGGGAGATGAATTGGAAGGAGTCGAACGACTGCTGGACGTTCACAAAGCGATCGATTGTCCATACAACACCTATTTGTACAAAGGGCTGCCTCCAGGCCCTATTTGTATTCCTCCTCATCAAGTAGTTGATGCAGTATTGTATGCCGAAGACAACAATTACTTGTTTATGTGTGCAAAACCCCATGGCGATGGACGACACAATTTTGCCCAAACGCTAAGTCAACATAACCGCAATGCTCGTGCTTTTCAACGGTGGATCAGTGAACAACAGCGAAAAAACAACTAATCATGAAGACAACAGTATTAAATGCACGTCAAATAGAACAAAAGTTAGATCGTATTGCTTATGAAATACTTGAAAACAATTTTGACAGCCCTACAATTTGTTTTATTGGCATTCATGGTAACGGAAACAAAATCGCGGAAGCACTTGCTGAAAGAATGCAACGCATTTCTAATATCACCATTCATACCACCTCAATTCGCGTAGATAAAACCAATCCGCTGGGGGAAGCTATTACACTATCGAATGACATAGAAGAAATGAGTCATCAAACATTAGTTTTAGTGGATGATGTTATGAATTCGGGAAGAACGATGCAATATGCTCTGCGCAAGCTTTTGGAAATACCAACAGAGCGCATAAAGACGGTTGCTCTGGTCGATCGAAAACATAGAAAATATCCTATACGGGTTGATTACGTCGGGCTCACCTTATCCACAACGCTTCAAGATCGTGTAGAGGTCACATTTGACGATGCTCCCCTCGCCTATTTAGTGTAAAAATTGAACGCAATCTCTGGATTTAATGAATGCTGAGGCGACTCAAAAGATTACTTTAATAATGAACAGATTAAAGCATTTTTTAAAACAACAAGATCACCCTACCAAAAGGTTAATTGTGTATGCAGCTTTGGTTTCTCATCATCAAATCCGCTAATCGAGATTCCAAGTAAGCGCACGGACTGCTGGTTCCATAAAGTCATTAACAGTTCCTCCAGCTGTTCTCGAATCTCCACTTTTGACGTTAACACCTGGTCATGAGTGTATGAACGCGTGAACGTTTCAAAATCGGCATTCCGCAATTTGACAGTTAGTGTTCTCCCCTTCTTGTGATGTTTCGTATAGCGCAACCACCACTCTTCAAATAAACTGTGAAAAGCTTCCCGCAAGACACTGGCACTCTGAATATTTTCTTTGTAGGTAGATTCAGCACCTATACTTTTACGGACACGCTCAGTTTTTACTGGTCTTTCATCAATTCCACGGGCAATTTTATATAAAAAGGAACCAGACTTACCTACGAGTTGTTGCAATTCGGTTCGATTATAACGAAGCAAGTCATGACCCTTATAAATATTCATGCTTTGCAATTTTTGAGCGGTCACTTTTCCCACACCAAAAAAATCCTCTATGGGCAATTCAGCAACAAAAGCGGCTCCCTCGTCTGGTGGAATAACAAACAATCCATCGGGTTTATCTTGATCGGAGGCTATTTTTGCCAAAAACTTATTATATGAAACCCCAGCTGATGCCACGAGTCGCAGCTCATTATAAATATCATTCTTAATTTGCTGGGCAATCAAGGTCGCAGACCGCTCTAGACTATTGGTTCGCGTGACGTCGAGGAATGCTTCGTCCAGTGATAAGGGTTCGATGATGTGGGTATAGCGTTCAAAGACCTCATGGATCGCACTGGAAACCTTTCTGTATTTTTCAAATTGCGGTCGTACAAACAACAACATAGGACATTTTCGCAACGCCGTTTTGGCCGGCATAGCCGATCGGACACCGAATTCTCTTGCTTCATAACTCGCAGCTGCAATTACACCACGGCCTCCAGAACCACCTACGGCCACAGGTTGACCGCGCAATTCAGGGCGATCGCGTTGTTCAACAGCAGCATAGAACGCATCCATATCAATATGAATTATTTTGCGCTCAGATAGCTTCATGTTTGATCTTCAGCTTCCGGATCAATAATTTTTTTAATGTCATCTTCGGTACTATCTAATTTCTCCCGGCAAAATTCAACTAATGATTTTGCTTCACTCACCGTAGACGAGAGTACATCGATCTTAACTTCTTTGCGCTCCAGCTCCCCTACAATTTCTTTCAAGCGTTGCATAGCTTCTTCGTACGTCAATTTATCGTTGATTTCCATCTTTTTCTGTTGTATTTTTTACTGCTTTAATTTCACTCGTTATTAACTGTTTACTCGTCAATGTTTTTAACGTTTGTCCTGTTAAAGCTCCCGCTACATCTTGTACATCCGTTCCTTCGATTGTAGATATTGTATAGCCCTCCATTAACATTTTATGCGGATTGAGCATATCCAACAAATCGTTGTAATTCTCCAGCACAACAGCATATCTTTCCAGCTGATTAATACTATGACTTCTTATTTGGTCTATACGCTGATCCATGGAAAATTTACGCTCCTGGTCAAGAAGGTGTATCGCATTCACTTTAACATCTTCCAGCATGCGGTCCAACTCATTTTGATGACTTTGTACCGTTCTTTCTCCCTGGTAAATTAGTTGATGTATGATACTATCTTGCGTTCTTTTAGAAGCATGCACAATCGATGTTGCAGCTGTTATCACTTCGTTTTCGAATTGTTGAAATTGGGTTCGCCAATATTGTATCATGGTTCCACTGTGGTGTTGCAGATATCTGTTTACATGGTTAAATTCTTCACGTTCAACGCTAATAAGTCGCTGAGCCCTGTGAATAATTCTGTCGTAAAGGTCTCCCATAATCTCCTTATAAGAGGCAATAGCATAATGAATGTACGCTGCAACTGCAGTAGGCGTTTTAAAAAATGAATGAGCGACGAGATCTGCGACGACGCGATCCGTTTCATGTCCAATACCTGTGAGAACTGGTAGTCGTGAATTTGCTATCGTATTCGCCAGATCAAAATCGTCAAAAATAGCGAGATCCATCTTACTCCCTCCACCACGCAAGATCACAATAACATCCGCATCGTAACGACCAGCTTCTTTAACAGCTGAGATCAGCTCTGGAACAGCTTGTTCTCCCTGCACGCGAACAGGGAAAACCTCAATTACAAACTTATTGAACGCGTGATTATTAAACAATTCATCGTTAAAATCAGTAAACCCAGATGTGTCAGGTGATCCAATGAGTGCTATGCGCTTTATAATTGCAGGTAATTTCAGGCTTTTTTGTTTGTCTAAAAGCTGGGCGATGCGCAATTTTTCAATGACCTCACGTCTTCTTTTCTCGATAGCACCGTAAGAATAAGCAGGATCAATATCAAGTATGTTGAGTTTTAAACCGTAAACGGGATGATAAGTAATTTTTAATGCAAAAAGTACGTTATTCCCTGGTTTGAGTATCCCCTGTAATTCTGTTGCTCCCACTTGGTCCTGAACAACACGATAATTACGCGACCACAATGTAGCGGAGCTTTTTGCCGTCATAATGCTGTTCTTGCTATCCGCTAATTCAAGGTAGAAATTGCCATTTTTAGCGTTGACTTTAATCACTTCGGCTGTCACCCAAAATATGCGATCACCAAACTTAGTAGTGAAGTGATTCTCGAGTGACTGATTCAACTGCGAGAGAGAATATACTTTGCGATCTTGCGCCATTCAATTAAAGATAGACAAAAATGTCAAATTATGCGAATTACCCATCTATTTTTAGATTTAAAAGAAAAACATCCAATTCCCAAAAGCTGCAAAAACAATGATAAACCAATAGAAAGGCCTTAAGACGCGATCAATCCATAGTACCAGCAAATTATTTATTTTCAACGTAGGTTCTTTTCAGCAGCCACTTCTTTTCAAGATCGTTGTCCACATTCTTCGGGTAAAAATCAATCAAATCCCAACGTTTTCGACCCAAGAAGTTGAGTACTTCTATCATGGAATAAAATTCCAATTTTTCACCTTTTTTGTTACGTAAATATTGTTTTTTCGCACGCACCACTTCATCACCACCACGAAGCACGTATACGAAGAAAGATTGGTTAAAAGGCTTCACCACCTTACTTACTTCGCAATACTCAATTTTTTGTTCTCTATCAATACTTTCTTGAGCTTCAGAGCTCAACGCAATTAGCACAAATACAACCATCTTAATTAGTCTGATATTCATTTGTCTGATATTTGTAGAAATTTATCATTGCGCTAAGCACTAGTGAGTCAAATCTCTTCATGAATACGATGTGCTATAATGCGCGAGTCTTCTAAGCGATTTTAATGTTTTCTTTTCCAGTATTGGGTTCTGTAAAACCATCCAATATAACCACGCACAGCGAGTTTATCATGTGATTTCAGCCACATTTTGCAATCATAAATCTTTCCGTTATTAGGATCAAGGATGGCATCATCAGCATACCACTCGTCACCATCTTTTTTCAATCCAGTGATAATTTCCATTCCTCTTACGGGTTCATTTTTGCGATAATCCGTGCATTTAATACAAATAGGATTGTCTGTGTCTACCTCAAGGTTATGCAGCTCAATAATCTTTCCATAAATTTTCCCGTTTTTTTCATAAATTTTAACCTCTGACTTTAGTATACCTGATTCATCGTCATAAGTCTTCCATACACCTTTAATATTTTGAGCAAAATAACTTGTCCCTATCATTATCAGGGTTAAAACCAGCAAACTAATTCTCATTACAAACAGTTGTTTTATTTATTCAATAAAATAGCACCAAATTCCACGCCAACAGTACAACATTCTTTATTAAACATATAGCACTGTGTGAATAATTGGTTCATTTATTATAACGTTAGATAATTACAAATGTTGGATAAAAATCACTTTTTTAAGCTTGTCCTTTCTCTGTGAAACCGGTATCTTTATGATTTTAATAGTATGAAAAATGCACCCACTACCCCATTAGCAGAGCGTATGCGCCCCAAAAGTCTGGATGCTTACGCAGGTCAGGAACATTTACTGGAAAAAGGCGCTAGTCTCCGAAAGTCATTGGATGCAGGCGTTCTTCCATCGATGATATTATGGGGACCTCCGGGCGTTGGCAAAACGACGCTGGCCTTGTTGCTGGCAGAGAAATTAAAACGACCATTCCACACGCTTTCTGCCATATCTTCAGGTGTTAAAGATGTGCGCGAGGTCATTAAAAAAGCCCAAAACCAGGGAATGTTTGATCGCGGTGGCGCTTTATTGTTTATTGATGAGATTCATCGGTTTTCAAAAGCACAGCAGGACTCACTGCTGGGTGCTGTAGAAAAAGGTGTCGTCACTTTAATTGGTGCTACTACGGAGAATCCTTCTTTTGAAGTTATTTCCGCTCTTTTATCCAGGACGCAAGTATATACGCTAAAACCGTTAGAAAAAGAACAATTGATTGCGCTACTTGAAAATGCCATGAAAAACGATGCGCATTTATCGGAATTATCTATTGAACTAAAAGAAGTAGATGCTTTATTGCGCGTTTCAGGCGGTGATGCACGAAAACTACTTACCCTTTTTGAATTGGTCGTCAACACCTTTTCTCCAGAAGAAAAAATAATCATTACCAACGATAAAGTGCTGGCTATAGCCCAAGAGAACATCGCTAGTTATGATAAAAACGGTGAACAACATTACGACATTATTTCAGCTTTCATTAAATCGATTCGCGGAAGTGATCCGAATGCAGCAGTATATTGGTTAGCAAGAATGATTGAAGGAGGCGAAGACCCTAAATTTATTGCCCGCCGACTCATTATCGCCGCAAGTGAGGATATCGGTCTCGCCAATCCGACAGCACTAATTATGGCTAACAACACCTTTCAGGCAGTAAACACGATCGGATTTCCCGAAGCCCGCATTATTTTATCACAATGCACGATTTATTTGGCCAATTCTCCAAAAGGTAATGCTTCATATATGGCGATTAACGAGGCTCAGGATATCGTTCGAAAAACAGGTGATTTACCTGTACCACTTTCGTTGCGGAATGCCCCTACCCGCTTAATGAAAGATCTGGATTACGGCAAAGACTATAAATATTCGCACGACTATCCTGGTAACTTTGTTGCTCAACCATTTATGCCAACAGATCTCGAAGGGAAGAATTTCTTTAAAGCTGGTAGTTCAAAAAAAGAACAAGATGTCGCTTCAAATTTGAAAGCCCGCTGGAAAGGAAAATATTAAATCATCTGAATTAGACCGTTTCCAAAGAACGAAAAGCCGTTCCTAGGGCGCTGACAATAGATTGGGCCGTCAAACTTTCAAATGATTCCGTTTCTAACGCGTAGTCACCAGCCTTGGCATGTATGCCCACGCCAAGAATACAGGCTTCAAGCGGTTCATAATTTTGAGCCAACAACCCTGTAATCACACCTGTTAGCACATCGCCAGAACCGCCTGTAGCCATACCTGGATTGCCATCTGTGCTGAAATAATAGTTCCCATTTGGATCACTGATGACCGTTCGCGCATCTTTTAAAACGACAAAAACGCCATAATTCTCCGAAAACTCAATCTGCAACTGGGTTCTTTCATAACTATTCGCAAAAGAACCTGCCAAGCGTTCAAATTCCTTAGGGTGCGGAGTTAAAATACTATTTTCAGGAATATCGTCCATCAATTCGCTATTGCGCGACAACAAATTGAGCATGTCTGCATCCATGACTACTGGTTCATCTACCATCGTTAACCATCTTTCAAGTGCTTCAATCGTCTGCTCGGCTCCACCAATACCAGGTCCAATTCCATACCGATACCGTTTTGAAAAACCAATCTGCTCCAAATAAGAAGATCCACACACTTCAACCATTACTTCTGGTAATTGAGTATTAATAGCTGTTAATCCGCATTTTGGTGCACTCACAGAAACAAGTCCGGCACCCGTTTTTAACGCACCGGCAGCAGCTAGAATGGCGGCACCTATTTTACCTTCAGAACCAGCCACAATCAGCGCATGTCCGTAGGAACCTTTATGTGAAAACGTGTGACGTCGTTGACGTATATTTTTAAGCCAATGATCAGTGATATAGTATGTGTCTGTTTTCAATTCCTCGCCCATAGATGTTTCGAGCAGTCCAATATCCAGCACCGATAGCTGACCAACTGCATTACCTGTTTCGGGGTAGAAGAAATTGCGTTTCGGAGCATGGATTGTTAGTGTAGCAGATGCCAGGATAAATGTGTCCTGTTCTTCATGCAGCTCATTCGCATACATTCCAGAAGGGACATCAATGGCTACAATGGGGACATCAAAGGCATTAACGTGATTGATCACCTTCTTGGCTAAACCTTCAGCAGTACGAGACAATCCGGTGCCGAAAACAGCATCCACAATCACCTGTTTACTAAAATCAACGGCTGCAATATCTTCTTCTGATTGGAGCGTCTTCCATGTTACGCCTGTTTTTTTTAATCGTTTACGGTTGACTTCGAACGCTTCGCTTCCAGTATCTGTTAATGCTACGAAATAAACAGCTACCTTTTTGTTCTCTCGCGCTAACAATCGGGCAATGACCAATCCATCTCCACCATTATTTCCCGGACCAACTACAATGGCAAAGTGTTCGTATTCTCCCCATTTCTGCAATAGAGCTTCCGCACAGCGTTTCCCGGCACGTTCCATCAAATCGACGTTTGAAATGGGTTCATTTTGAATTGTAAACTGATCCAATTTTTGCTGTTGCTGAGCGGATAATAATTTCATAAACTATAAAATTTCATTTTTAAAATAGTATTCATTTTCCTCCGGATGAATCATTTTCAGAACCAGTTCATCGTCATCGAGCGTCTTGATTAAAAAGATGCGCGTCCCTTTTTCAAATAAATACTTTTGTTCGTACTTAAAATCGATAATCCGCAAGGTGTCTTGTTCTATTTTGAATCCAATATCATGAAATGTTGGTATTATACGACCTTGAGAATCAATATAGAACACTTTCTTATCTTTAGAGAATTTGACTCCGTATGAAATAAGATCCTGTGAATTTTCTGTAGCATTGAGCATCCACATGTCATCCACTAATAAATCTTCTCGACTGACTTTATCTTCCGTATTTTTCCCATTACTGCAAGCACCGAGAAGCAGCACAATACAAAATAATCCAACTGAGCGCATGGTTTTCTTTTTAACAAAAATAAGAGATATCAGATAATGCAGTAAATTTGACCTCAATAATGTTCAAATGAATTCAGGTACGCATTTAGAGGATGAGCAATTGGATTTGCTGGCCCAACAGGACTATATACTTCTGGAAGATTTCTTTACTGACGATGTGCTGACTCAAATCGAAGTTTTTTTTGAAACCACCAGATCATCTGGGGGATTAGAAAAAGCAGCAATTGGGACTAAAGACAATGAAAAGATCATCAGTGAAATACGCGGCGATCATATTTATTGGCTCGATAAGGCACGTGATCGGCTTCAACTTCCCATTTTTGATCAAATCGAGCTTGTGATGTCAACGTTAAATCGATCGTTCTTTCTCAGTCTTTCCGACTACGAGTTCCATCTTGCTTTATACCCTGCAGGCACTTATTACAGGAAACATCTCGATCAATTCAAAGCGAGAAATAATCGTATGATCTCTATGATCATTTATTTGAATCCAGATTGGAGAACCGGTGATGGTGGCGAGCTCAAAATTTATCCATCACATTCTGATCCCGTTTTGATTGCCCCCACTTATAATCGCTGTATTCTTTTCAGAAGCGATGCGCTTTATCATGAAGTAATGCTGTCGCATAAAATGCGTCGGTCTATTACGGGATGGATGTTATACCAACCTTCTCCTGTTGCTTCAATCCCCGGCGTCTAAAGGGCATTTGATATTCAACGCTCCAGGAGCTCGATCAAATCATCCGTTTGCTGTTGATGGCGATTAGCAATAATAGTAGCCTTTTTATAAAACTGCTCACGCTCACTGAGCTTTTGTTCGATGAACTTCAATAGTTCCTCATCAGATTTTTGAACAATGAGTGGGCGTTTTTCCTTGTTTTGACGTAGCCGCTGAAAAAGCTCTTTTGCTGGCCGATACAAATAAATGGTAACACCGTATTCATTCATCAGCTGCATATTATCATGATAACAAGGTAAGCCCCCACCAACAGCAACGAGTGCATGATCTTCCTGAGCGATTAGTTGTTTCAAGATTTGGTTTTCGACCTGTCGAAAGTGTATCTCACCATACTGCTCGAAAAATGAGGAGATAGTACAATTAAACTGTTCCTCAATCAGTTGATCCGTATCCAAAAATGAACGGCCCATTTTTCTTGCGAGGCGTTTTCCAACCGTGCTTTTACCTACCCCCATAAAACCGATGAGAAAGATCAACTTTTCCATAATTTACTATTCTAAGGTAAAAGTAGCAAGATTTTGATGATTTGGGTTACCAATTTAGGTCGTCAGAACTAAGATAATATTAAGATATACAACTTCATATTTTAAAGTATAGATAATAAATTGATATACGCAACTTCACTTAGAATAGTTCAAAATACTTTATTTACTTTTTATTCACAAGTTGTATGTCTTTTTTGTGTTCATGAGCTCACTTCGTTCGGTTCGCATTACTCACTTTTGTGAGTTTTAAAAGTGTTCGTGAGCTCCCTTCGGTCGGTTGCTCCAGAAAGTAACAAAAAGATCTAGCGCTTGATAGTTGATCTCGTTTGCTCTCCTGGAAATTGATAATGGTCCCTGCGCTAACGCTTGGTCTTCAAAAGCGGTGCTTCTCCTCCAAGCTGCGAGCTCTGACGTTTCTTGCTTGTCGTCTTCAAAAGCTGCGCTTTTTCTTCTCCGCTGGCGGGCTTCGGAGCTTTCACCATCATTAACAATTTCCAGTTCGTTGCTCCTTCGCTCAACTATAATGCGCCTCTCCCAACCTCTATGTTCATGGTCAGTTCAATCAGTTCTGTCTCCTATTGATAGCATAGTAAGAAATAAATAAAATAGATAC
>CAYFTH010000010.1:0-42002 GCA_964346075.1 uncultured Fluviicola sp.
CGGGTACTTTTACCTCGCCCATCGTGTCTTTTTCAACTCTATATTCCATTTTTTATGATTTTTGTTTGAATAATTTTTTAATTTTACGCCAACAACGGTATTACAAAAATAGTATAAGATGAGTATTTTCGGCATAGTAATGTTTCTAATTTTAGGAGGAATGGCTTTTTGGCTACTTCTTTTCTTGTTGGGTTTTGCAGTTCCTTTTTGGATCACTCTTGGCGCCATTGATCAGATTCGCCCAAAGCGCGTTTTCGAAGACGAAGAAGAAGAGCAGTAAATTACTGCCTGTTGTTTAAGGCTCAAACACTGTTCTACCAACGTCATTCAGCTGTGACTTTGTTTGTAGCTTTTCCGACCTTGATTTGTTCATTGCAGCACATGAACGTTCCTTTAATTCCGTATAAATACACGATTTCGTGTGTAAAAAAAGCGCGCGATTTTCTCATTATTCAAAGGACGCTTAGTAGCTCTGGTTGATTTGATCGCTCTATCCGTTTTGTTACTCTCCAATCCATAGGTTTGGATTGAGTTGTTTAACGTTATTTCCTTTCACGTGATGTATTTCAAAATGAGCAACAGATACACTCCCGGAATTATTGGGCAGTAGCGATCCGAGAGGAGAACGCGTATTAATTTGATCGCCTTTCGTCACATAGACATCCTGTAAATTAGAATAGACGCTACGGTATTCACCATGTTTGATAATCACCACTTTTCCTGCTCCTGGAATATTTATTACACTTGTCACTTCACCTTTATAAACAGCATGAACATTAGCACTTTTATGTGTACTGATATCGACCCCGTTATTCTGTGTATATACACCTTTTAAAGTAGGGTGCGCATTTTTACCGTAATTTTGGGTAATTGTGCCATCATCAACAGGCCAGGGGAGTCTACCTTTATTGGCTGCGAAATTTTTACCCAGCAAATTTACGTCATTCGATGCCAATAAATCTTTGGAATCGTCTTCTTGACCTGGAGGCTCAGGAGTGTTTGCATTTCTGCGGGCTGCCTCTTCCGCTCGACGTTTTTCAGCAGCACGACGTTCTTTTTCCCGACGTGCTCTTTCTGCTTCAATCTCTCGCTGAATCGCGGCTTGTATTTCTTGTTTTAATTTTTCGCGATCTGCGCGCTGCTGCTCCAGATCTGCCCTAAGCTCTTCCTCCTTTTCCTTAAACTCCTCGTAGACCCGCTCTTTCTCTTTTTTAGCAGCAATGATCTCGGCACGTTCTTCTTTTTTCTGGCTAGCCAGTTCTAGTTTTGCTTTTTTCTCTGCATCAAGAGCGGCAATCTCATCTTCCAACAATGCCATGTTTTGTTTGATCAGTCGTAATTGTTTTTGTTGAATTTCTGCAAGTTTCTCGAGGTAAAGTTTGCGCTTAATAGCTTCCTCCACCGTTTTAGCGCTAAAAATAAACATTAAATTCCCGTATTTATTTCGCTTTTTGTAGGCATAAATCAGTAATTCTTTATACTGTCGTTTCAATTGTTCAATCTCTGCTCTGAGTTCGGCGATGCGACCATTTTTTTGCTCAATTTTTAATTCAGAAGAACGGATTTGATTGTTAATATTCTGTAACAAGCGTTCTCTGTACTGCACCTGTCTTTCAATTAAATTTACCTCCTCGAGTGAAAGCTGGGTATTTTCACGACTTTTGGCCAACAAGTTTTTAGTCGTTGATATTTGCTTCTCGAGTGCCTGTTGCTCTTTTTTTAGACGTTCCGATCCCGTCTGACTCCAGGATTCATATCCGAGAGTCAAAACACACAAAACCGTCAATAATATTTTACTCACACTTCCCATAGCGGTCTGGAATAGCTAAATATAATACGCGCGGCTCATTCACCGTTGTGCGATTGTATTTAAAATCAATCTTAATCGTATCGCGGGGAGTAACAACTTTTATCTCCCCCGCTCCAGGAATATTCATCCCGTTAATCAGCTCATGTTCTGAATAATTTACGTCTATAGTAGTTGTGTCTCTTGGACTATAGATAAGCGTTCTCCGCAGCATCTTCGCATCATCTGTAAGATAATAACGAATGAGCAGTTCATCATCATCGTTCTTATTCATTCTCCGCAATTCTCTTTTACTATGAGAGGACACTACGTAATTGTAGGGATCTTTCACCTGATGGTACTCCAATTCCTGGTCCCAGCCAATCGGCATTCCCAAGATCAGTTCTTCCAAATTGTGATGTTCAAAATCAACATCAAAAGTGTTTTTCAAGTATGTCATATCTTCCTTTACGTAACAGTTATTTCGCTTATCTACAATAGTGAGCGTGTCTGGTGTAACCATCGTATTATA
The DNA here is from genome assembly GCA_964346075.1 of uncultured Fluviicola sp. Taxonomy (GTDB): domain Bacteria; phylum Bacteroidota; class Bacteroidia; order Flavobacteriales_D; family Crocinitomicaceae; genus Brumimicrobium. Next base: position 2,319 of record CAYFTH010000010.1, read on the forward strand.
GATTGGAATTCGCGCATAGGTAATCAAAGCATGTAACGCACTGTCATTGCGCATACGAATTGATGTTTTAAAGGAAACATCATACTCACTGTCGGTATAGCTCGACTTCAACTTGGTGTAGAAATAATCGAGTCGCTGAGCGGATAAGCTATCCAGTCGACTGACTAAAACCGACGCGTCCATTTTAGGAAGTTTTTCGCTGCGATTTTCCGATTGTTTTTTGCTATTACCACATGCAACAGCGGTCGCAAGTACTACTATTCCAACCAGTAATTTAGTAATATTTCGGAGCATAAAATTTTTCCTCTTTTAGCTTTTTATCAATATTTCTGTTTCGCGAATATTTTTCCCTGGCGATCTTCCAATGCTCGATTGCCCTATCAACAGCCCTTTCTTTCTTTAACCAATAAATATCTCCCAGCAGATCGTGTAATTCCGGTGTATGATCTACAATCTCAATCCCACTTTCCAGCACATCAACAGCTTTATCGTAGTTCTTTTCTGCCAGAAAATACTGTGCCTTAGTCCGATAATAATCTGGATTGTTTTTTCCTTCCGGATCTACTAAATCAATTTGTTCCTGAGCTACAGAAAGTGCGATTCCGTTTTGAGAAAGCAAACTCGCATAACGCAAGCGAATGATATCTAATGATTTTTCCGACAACGCCTTTTCAAATGAGGTAATCCCCTTTTTAAATTCCTTTTTCCTGAAATGTAATTCACCTTTACGCATAGCAAAACGCGCTTTTAATGCAGGGTCATCCAATACGTAAAGCTGTCCCGTTCCGATCAATTCTTCAGCATCATCCAGTCGATCAGTGTATATCGCTCCGCCCGCTGCTGCGTAATATACAAAAGGCATGTTGGGAAAACGCGTCATCGCCTCAGTAGCGTCTTCATACAGCGCTTCATAATCTCTGTAAGCACTTTCAAAAGATAAAACGTTCATCCAAACTTCGAAAGTCTCTGGGTTAAGTTTTAATGCTTTACGATAAAATGACAGTGCTTCCTGAGAACGTTGATTTTTTGTGAGTATTTCTGCATGAAAAAGCGTCGCCCTTGCATTATTCTGATTTGCATTAAGCATTTTATTTGACAGCTCCAGCAAATAAGCATTGCTCAACTCTTCATTGCTCGCCAGAGCCTTGATCCAGTTCAGTTTTTCCTGAGTTGTAATGCGCGGATGATCAGCTAAACGATTCACAACGTCACGCAGTTTCTCTATCTGATCATGATCCACATAATAATCCGCCAATTGTGTTTGGACGACCACATTATCAGGCTGCTGAACTGACATCCGTTCCAGCAAACGTATTACTTCTTCGTGTTGTTCCTGCTTCTTATACAGTGACAGTAGCGCTTCCAGCCCTTCGGCATGAGTGGGGTGCGCTTTATTTAATTGTAACAAGGTAGCTATTGCCTTTTCCGTTTCGCCAATTTCCTGATACATGTCTGATTTCATAATCATCATTTCAGGAATGATCCCCACCTGTTCCTGCAGACGATTCAAGCGCGTAATAGCAACCTCGTATTTCTTGTTATAAATGAGAACTTTGACGTAAGCGTAATGCCATTCTATATTTCTGGGCGCTCGGTCTGTTAATCGCTCAAAAAGCGGTTCTGCTTCCTCAAAATCGGCTTGTTCTACCATAGTAAATGCTACAGATCGGACGTAGGTTATGTTTTGAGAATCAAGAGCTAAAGCATTTTCATAAAAGTCACGCGCTTTTGGATAATTTTCTCTTTTTTCAGCAATTTGACCCAATCCGAAATACACTGCATCATCTTCTTTTTCTTCTAAACAAGACTGGTAAAGTGCTACGGCTTCATCCAGATTTCCTGCAATTTGTTCGCGCACTGCTTCGTGAAAGCGCTCGATATAGGGAAAATCTTTTGAAGACAGAGCTTCCAGGTCATCAACACCTTCTTTTTTCATCCGTTCTTCCTGACTCAACGCTCCGTTGGCCACAATAACAACAGAAATCGCTATGTAGAAAAACCTGTTCATTCGTCACTGATCGAGCAGTAATCGCCCACGCTCAAGTTTTTTGGATTTTTCTTCATTGTCACTTTATTACCGATCATACTATCTGCTATGACGGTATTTGCAAGGCTACTTTCCTTTTGAATAATCGTATTTTTGACCACGGAACTAAGCACTTGAGAAGCCTTATTTACAGAAACGTGTGGTCCTACAACACTATTTTCAATAACGGCATCAGCACCTATAAAGCAAGGAGGTATAATTACAGAATTCTTCACTGTAGCTGTTTCATGAATGAGATCAACTCCCTTCTCACGATCAAATTCCAATATGCGCTGGTTGGCATGAACAGTCACCTTCTTATTACCACAGTCCAACCACTCCTGTACTTTACCAGGTTTAAACCGTTTACCTTTTTCTGTTAATCGTTTCAGTGCATCAGGCAATTGGTACTCGCCTCCTTTTATGATATTATTTTCTACAAGGTAATTAAGTTCATCAAGTAAGTCTTCAGCGGCCTTGAAATAATAAATTCCGATCATTGCTAAATCAGAAACGAAGGACTGCGGTTTTTCAACGAAATCAGTGATTTCATTGTTTTCATTCGTTTTTACAACACCAAATGCACTGGGATCCTGAATCTGTTTAACCCACAACACTCCATCATCAGCGGGGTCGATTTTAAAATCAGCCTTAAAAAGTGTATCTGCAAATGCAACGACTACCGGCCCATCAAGCTTTTCTTTAGCACATAATACTGCGTGTGCTGTTCCCAAAGGTTCTTCCTGATGAAAAATGCTGCCTTGAGCACCCAAACTTTTAGCGAGATCCATCAATTTCTGTTCCACCTCTTCTCCAAAATCACCAATAACAAAAGCTACCTCATCGATCGGTTCACTGCAAACAGCTGCAATATCTTCCACTAATCGGTGGACAATAGGTTTTCCACCCACAGGCACCAGTGGTTTTGGAACGGTCAATGTATGTGGTCGCAGGCGAGACCCTCTCCCTGCCATAGGTACAATTATTTTCATAGTTTATTTTTTTCCTGTGCTTCCAAACCCTCCGCTGCCGCGCGAGGTAGTTTCTAATTCCTCAACTAATTCCCAATCGCTTTGTTCAACTTTAGCAAAAACAAGTTGCGCCACGCGATCACCATTTTCAATGACGAAAGGACGTTGAGACATGTTAATGAGAATTACGCCTACTTCTCCCCGATAGTCTGCATCTATTGTGCCAGGGCTATTCAGCACTGTTATTCCCTTCTTCAATGCCGTGCCGCTTCTCGGTCGCACTTGCCCTTCATATCCTTGAGGAATTTCAAGAAACAACCCTGTTTTAACAAGCGTGCGCTCCATCGGTTGAAGCGTAAAAGCATTATCGAGGTGTGCTCTCAGGTCTACACCCGCTGCACCATTCGACGCATATTGCGGCAAATCATTACTCGATCGATTGACTATTTTTACTCTCATAATTTCCACTTCTTCATCCAAAGATCGACCTCAACAAGGTCTATGAATGTGACAAATACCAACTTCAAAAGTAATTTTTTTTAAGGACATCCCTAGTGCGATACACCTGAATTATTAACAAAGCAATGAGGAAGACGTATCCGTTCACTGATTTTTCTTTCGTGCAAGAAAAGGGATGATTCCACGATAAAACCTATTGATCCTTTCAATGTGTTTCACGAAATAAGTAAAAAACACCATAAAAGCTATGGCTCCTACCATTGCTGACCATGGGTCTAAACTGCGATAAAGGGAGTTTTTTAACCCTACACCGAATATACTGGCGTAAAGAATAATCATGTGAACAATATAAATAGACAAGGTGTGTTGACCCATTTTAATGAACAAATTATAATTCCATCGAATAAGTTTTGCGGCAGTCAATAACACGCCTACAAAAAGAAGACCCTGACCGAGTGCATTTAAGCTTAGTGTAGGTAAAACCATGAGTTGTTGTGTTTCCATCATTAGCAAATCGTATAAAACACATGCAGCGCCGGAGGCATAAAAAGCAATTGGAAAAAACCAACTCCTGAGGAATTGAAGTTTTCGATAGTAGAGTAAACGCAAACGGCGTTTGTGCTTTCCTAAAATAATGATCACAGCCAACCCGAACAAAACAATACTAAAGTTCGTAAATAAAAAGGCTTCACCAGCGATTGGCTCCCATCCAACAGACTCCAAAAAAGGACTAAAAAAGGAAAGCAGGTCAGCTACGAAAAAATAAACCAAAATGGCTATCGTCATAATTACAAACACAAAAGAATGTGTATAAACGCGTTGAGGGTTATTACTCGCAAAAGCTCCTACCGCTGCACCCAACAAGGCATACCCCACGAAGGGGAAAATCGGAAAAAGAGAGGAGTAATCCCTTCCATCCGCGATACGGATCAACATGTTTTCAAACAAGGGATGCAGAGCAGAAAGGTCTTCAGTAAGTAAAGTCGGTTTATAAATAAACACTAAAATCCCGGCTACTATCAACACAACAAAAAAGGGGAAAACTTTTACTATTTTTGAAATACCGTAACAAGCAATAATCAATAACAGACTTACTCCAATACACTGTAAAACGTGAAAGATCAAAGCGTAATCATTGAGGCTACCGGTAGTCAGTAACAAAAAGAAATTCACTTGTAATAAATAGCCCCAGCCTATTAACTTCAGGGCACGCCAGCCTCCTTTCTTCACCCTTTTGTTTTTAAAAAAAGTTGTTTTTCTTCGCACCAATAAATATGTAAAAACCAGCCCTGAAACCGTAAAAAATAAAGGAGCTGTAAGACCTCTGGGGAAACTCCACAAATTGTAGAAAAAATAATCTTCAGATCGATACTGTTCCGCCAGAGCCATATAGATAAAATGCCCTTCCAGCATCATAAGGATAGCTATAGAACGCGCTATATCAATAAATACAAGTCGATTATGTGTGATGCTATTTTTTGTCACATTTTTGCCTTGAGCGCGCAAATATAATTTAAATCAACTACTTACTGATAGCGGGATATAAAATCATTCATAACGGAAACCAATCACACATACATCATCAATCTGCTCATTATCTCCCATCCAGTCATTAAAGGACCTGTGCAACACATCGTGCTGGTGTTTCATTGACTTACCGAAATGGCTCGCGAGGAGCTCCTTAAACCTGCCCGTTTTCATTTTCTTATTTTTCTCACCCCCAAACTGGTCTGCATATCCGTCTGAAAAAACGTAAATAGTATCTCCCTTTTGAAGATTCACACGATGCTCAACAAACACATTTTGACCCTCATAATAGCCAATAGGCCGTTTATCTGCCTTTATTTCCGTGAGATCTACATGATCGTAGGATTTTGATCGTACGCGATCGTGATGTGACGTCGTAATCCGGTCTTGAATATTCGATGATTTTTCACTTACAATCCAGAGTGGATTATTTGCTCCTGCATAGTGCAGCACACCATTTTCATCAATTGAACACAATGCCAAATCCATTCCGTCTTTAACATTGGCTTGTTGACCGCTCATAAAAGACTGCACTACGATTTCATTTAATTTTTCCAACATTAATTTTGGGGAGCGCAGTTTAAATTCGTTAACAGCACGATTCAAGCCATGATGTCCAACAATACTCACAAAAGCTCCAGGAACCCCATGTCCAGTGCAGTCAATTGCAGAAAACATGGTCGTTCTTTCTGTTCCGTCATCAATGGATTTCATCCAATAAAAATCACCTGAAACATGCTCTTTTGGATTGAAATATATAAAACTGTTTGAAAAAGAACGTTGGATAAAATCGTCATCTGGTAAAATCGTTTTTTGAATGCGCTGGGCATATCGTATACTATCCATGATTTCCGTGTTTTTTTGGCTGATCTTTTCATGCTGAGTGCTAATTTCTTCATTTTTATTTTGAAGCAGGTCGTTATCTTTTCGCTTCCTAAGGTAACCCCGGTAGGACACCAATCCAAGTATAACCACCAGAATTCCACCACCAACACTTCCCGCGAGCAAGGTTTGATTGCGCTCATTTTCCAGTGCTGTCTTTTCGAGTTCAGCAGAAGTGAGTGCGTTTTCTTTCTTCAACAAGCGATTACGTTGTTCTTTTTTCTCTGACTCATACTTCGTTCGTATTTCAGCAATATCCTTCACTTTTTTTTGTTTAGAGACTTCGCCTTTGTATTTTTCATATAGAATCAAGTGTTCATATGCTTTTTTATAATCACCAATGGCTTCATAAGAATCACTTAACGCTTCATACGAGTTCATAAGGAATTGAGGTTTTCCTATATCTTTACGTATCTCCAGCGACCGCTTGAGGTAGGATAGCGATTCTTTATAATCTTTAGTTTTGTAGGCACTGACCCCTATATTTAAAAGAATTCCTGACAACTCAATTTTATTTAGATTTTTTTTCGAATTGATGAAACTTAAGTAGTCCCTGTAATGAGCTTGTGCATTTTTATGATCTCCTTTGAAATGATATATATTGCCATAATCAAGGTTGATTTCTTCGATTAATTCACTTTTCTGTTTGGATCCATAAATCACTTGAGCTGAATCTAAAAGATTTAGCGCATAGTCTAAACTGTCCTTAATTGTAAAATAATAACTCGCTCTTTCTCTAAAACTTCTGGCCATGAGTAACGAATCTCCTAACTCCTGGATCTTATTTTTCCGTAAATCAATATAATTTTTATACTCATCGAAGAATGACATTTTTTTATAAGTTAGCATGAGGGAATGGTAAACTGTTAACAACTTATAATCTACATTCTTCATACTGTCGTAGATACGCAAAGCCTTAATTAACCAGGTTATTGACTTCTCATAGCGCGCGTTATTTATATGAATGCGACCGATTTCTTTGTAACTATCTGCTAAGATGCTTAAATTGTCGTTTTCTTGAGCAATTTGGGCCGATTTTTTAAAATAGTATATCGCTGAGTCGGCGTACTCTCTCTTTTCCATAGTGATACCGATGTTAACATAGATCTGAGACGCTAATACAGGATTTTCGAATTCTTTTAATGCTTTCAAAGAAGTCTTATAGTAACTCATTGACTGGTCAAGGTCGCCTTTTTGAAAGAACATTACGCCAAGATTCATAGAAACGCTAGCCATCTTTTCAAACATCTGATGTCTTTTAGCGACATCCATTTCTTTTTGAAACCAGTAAGTGGCTTCATCAAGGTCCTTTATGTAATTGTACTCAAGGACTGCTCGATTTCCATATACTCTCATTAAAAAAACAGGGGCCTTTTGACTTTCGGCAAACGCTATTGCTTCTTGAGTCATTTTGTAGGCTTTTGACCGATTGAATCTGCTATAGCAATCATCATAAAGAAGATAAGCTTTTTGTAAGCCCTCAGTGAAGTCCTGTTCTTTACCCAGATTCAATGCTTTTTCAATATGACGCGCTAATCCTTCCTTACTGCCGAGGTAAAACTGATTCTCTGCCGCTGCTAAATGAGCTTCTAAAAGAAACGGGCTCGGCTGTTTTGCTTCTAACTCTCCCACAACCAACCGTGCTAAGCTATCCCCTTTTTCGGGATTGAATTTCACTAGTTCGGACGCCAGGGCAATTCGGGTCTTGTTTAGCTTTTTTTTACTCAATTCATTGTTTAACAGTACTTTTTCAAGACTATCAATGGTATGGTTCTCCTTTTTTTCTTGAGCACTCAGGCTGAAACATACGAGCAAAGTTCCAAGGGCGATCAATATTTTCATAAAATAAGTATTTGAAAAGCGAATTTAGGGAATATCACCGAATGGAAAACAACTCGTCCTTAAATGATTGTACTAAATCCCTTGATCTTTAATGACGCGCGGCTTTTCCATAAACCAGACCAGAGCAACAAAGAGTAGGATGAGCGCATTATGCACGAGCAATTGCGTCCAGCCCATAGGAATATTGATCCACTCCAGCAATCCATAAATGCTGAGTGCAACGATACTATAGAGTGCAAACTTTCTCAAGTTATAAGGTATTGGATAATGGCGTTGACCTAACAGATAAGAAGCCACCATTTGTCCTCCATAAACAAAAAACGTTACCCACGCACAAGCCATATAGCCGTAAATGGGTATAAATATTATGTTGAGAATTATGGTAAGAACTGCACCTCCACCGGCAATCAGCGCACCAAAATAAGTCTGACCACTCAACTTATACCAGATGGATTGATTCACATAAATGCCAGAAAAAACATTCGCCAAAAGCAAAATAGGGACGACAACTAGCCCCTCCCAATAGTCGTCGTTCGGAATGAAGTATTTGAATATATCGAGGTTGAGAGAAACACCAAGAAAACAGAGGAATATGGCTGCAATGAAGTAATTCATTACTTTAACATACGTCCGATTCCTGTTTTCGTCATTCGACTGCGCAAAAAAGAAAGGTTCTGCTGCATAGCGGTAAGCTTGTAAAAATATCGTTACGAGCATAGCCAGCTTGTAGTTAGCACTATAAATTCCAACACGAGACTCTGCTACTTTAAGCGCCTTAGTCTTACCCATTTCATCGATTAAATCGTGATAGGAAACGTGTTTCAGAAGCACGCGATCAATTGTTTCATTAATGACAAACGCCAGTCCAGCAATGGCCAGAGGGAAGCTGTAGCGCACCATAGCTCTAACCAGTGTAAAATCAAACATCCATCGAAGTCGGGTAAAATCTTTATACAATAGTGCAGGTTTCACGAGCGAAGCTACCAAGTTGGCTATCAGTATAAATCGCACCCCCATTTCTGCGGGATGAATACTACTGTCAAATACCAACAACATAAGTATCAGGTTTAGTCCAATATTAACAGCTATGCTCGTCAATTGAACTACTGCAAACTTGCCTGCCTTTTCATTGGCTCTGAGCTTAGCAAGCGGTAAAGCTCCAATGGCATCCACAACAACGATCAGCGAAAAGAGTATAATGTACTCTGGGTTTTCAGGATATAACAGGAGGTCGGCAATCCAGGGATGAAATATAATGATGACCAACAGGAATGATAAATTAACCATGATCACACTCAGGAAGGCGTTTCGAAAAACCATTTCGGCATTTTCATGCCGGTGCAAAAAACGAAAATATGCCGTCTCCATGCCAAATGTAAGGAGCACCATTAAAAAAGCAATCATGGCGTAGAGGTCGGAGACCTGACCGTAATCTTCTGTGGCTGCAAACGCTGTTACATAAATAGGTACGAGTAGATAGTTCAACAAACGACCTACGATACTAGAAAGGCCATATACCGCTGTTTGACCTGCTAACTTTTTTATTGGATTGCTCATAAAACCACTTGATGATGCGAATATAGTTAAAAGACGCTACTGACTCCTAACGATAGAGTCGAGGTATCAAACCACTATTAAATAAATCTATATTCAAAGTCACGCGTAATCGTTGTCCAAAACGTGAACCACTGTATGAATTGGCTAAATTATCCGACTCCATAACGGCATAATAAAGGCCGAAATATTTGCCTATTTCGTAACCAACACCCATCGCGTAGGAAGTGTATTGCTCTCCACTGTTTTCAAAAACACCAACATTTCCGAAGGCACCAATTTGCCCAGGAATCAACTGCGGTGTGGGCACACCGACAAAAAGCGTATTGCTCTGCATCCAGGAATCTGCAATTCCAAAATCACTTGCCGCAAAGAAACCACCTCGATTATTCGCGCGATGAGTTGTAGAAGAACGATCGAAAAAGAAATTTTCGACAAACACATCCTGATTTCCATTGGCACCCGTCAAAGGAATACCATAGCGATAAATAGAGCTCTGATTCACAACATCAAAAAGGTAATTATAGCCCGCAAATGTACGCAACCTAATTATTGATTTCCAGTCTGATCCAGCCATCCAGTCATAAGAATAGCCAGCACTTCCCATCAATCGTCCAACTGATTCAGACGTGTTATAGTTGTATATAAAATCGCTACGAACGGTGGATTCAAAAGCGTGACGGCCTTTATTCCAGAACGATTCCCATTTTAAAAATCCACCAAACTCACGTAAGAAAAAATCACCTCTCCGCGTTTGTTTTGCCAGTCCTTGAAGCAAAACTAAATGATTGTGTGGATAAGCCTTATCATTTTTTGCAAAATCGAATCGAAGATATGGTGCTGCCGATGCAAAAAATGAATTGCCGTTATTCAGTGAGCGCTCATCCTTGAAAGAGGTCAAAGATAAACCTACACGCCCCGACTTGAGACGAGGATGCTCAAACCGATAAGAAAGCTCTCCAATTCCAGACATATTATTTCGACCAAAGGAATAAAGTGGCGCTAAAAAGTAGTTGAAACGATTGGGTGCAAGTGAATAATTATGTAAAGCCACCCCCAACATCAGTTTATCATTGGCATTTCCTGCAATTACAGGTAATATATGCATATTTGTTTCATCAGATCGATTGTAACCTGTAAACATATTCAGTTTTAAAGGCTCCCATTTTTTGATGAAACCATCTGACCGCCAGACATTATTTTGTCTTGAAATTTCGGGAACAATGCGACCAGGGTCTATCATAACTGTATTCCCTTCCGCTTCAAAGGATAGCCTGGACTTCTTCTCTCCGGGAGCGGTCCATTTTGTAACAATGATAGAGTCATTTTCCATAATGGAAACGGGAATAGGCCCCAGGACACGACCCGTATGATGAATCGTGACTTTATAACCTTTATTCGTTTTCTCTACATTCCCTAATCGTGCTTCAATTCGTTTTGTGGTGGTGAGCAAATCTTCGAACAACCAAGAGACATCGTCTTCAATGCGGGCTTTAAATAGACGTTCAAGATCTTCCGGTTGAGGGTGTTTAAAAGCGTATTTGTCGAAGTAATCCTGCATAATACGATCAAACTTTTCATTACCGAGGTAATTCCTTAAATACTCAAAAATAAGACCTGTTTTTTGATACATAACCACTCCATAATTCGCACTTTGGAAACATTTCGAATGCGTTTCAATCGGTTGATCCTCGCCAGTCGCCTGAATCGTGCGATAAAGCAGATCATTCCGATCATGATAGTCTAACCCATGGAAATTGAACAACGGAACCATTTCAGCTAAAGCTTCATTAGCTGGATATTTGGTCATAAAATAACGCACTTCGTTCAAGGTGTTTAGCCCCTCATCCATCCAACCGTGTGCACGCTCATTGGAGCCCAGAATTCCATAAAACCAATTGTGCCCTACTTCATGTACGATAACCGTTTCCAAAGCATTCGCGTTACCCGCATTCCCAATTACAGTAACGTTGGGGTATTCCATCCCCCCACCTGCGCTAATCGTTCCATCAACTGCAGTTACCTGATTGTAAGGGTAGTCACCATTCCATTTCGAATAATAAAATGTACCATCATTCATATACTCAATGGCATCTTTCCACAACCCAATATTGCGCGGTGTAAACATGGCCCATGTCTTTACCTTACGACCACTATGCGGCAATTTGACCTCACCGCTCAACACTTCGTATCGCTTGTCGGCAAACCATGCAAAATCGTGCACATTTTTCTGCGTGTACCGAATCGTTTTCTTGTTTTCGCTGGAAGGAGGATGTTCATTCGTGACACTACTCCCTCTTTTATTTTTATCGGCAGTATATGCTGCAATTTTTTCTTCTGTTTTTCTTGCTTTTTCCTCGAGAAACTCCAGTTCAGCGGGCGTCTGCAAATCCCCCGTTGCACCAACCACGTAATTTTCAGGTAGTGTAATCGAGACATCAAAAGAACCGTATTCAGAATAAAACTCACCTTGGTTGAGGTAAGGCATTTCATGCCACCCATCACTATCATATACCGCTGGTTTCGGATACCACTGCGTCACTTGATAAGACGTTCCGATATGACCAAGACGAGATATATTACCACTGGGGATTTTTACGCGAAAAGGCGTTGCTATTGTACAAGATTCGCCAGGTAATAATGGATTGTTCAGATCGATTTTAGCAATATCAATATGTTCTTTATCAAGCGTCCAGTGGACCACTTCACCATCAATATTGAAGTTCAGTGAATCGATGTACCCCCGATCATCTGGGGAAGATTGATTTAAAACTTCATTACCGCTGGCTCGCAATTGTTTAGCAAGCGCCGTTTGACCATTTTTATAGGCATTGGGCCACAAATGAAAATAAATATACCGCAATGTGTCGGGGGAATTGTTGATATATTCTATCTTTTCCTTTCCGAATAGTACATGGTTGCTATCGTCTAATTCAACTTCGATTATGTAATTGGTTTCTTGTTGAAAGTAGGTCTGAACTCGCGCCATTTTAAAAACAAGTAAACCGATAATTAAAAGTCCGTATTTCATTTTTATAATCTTTTAGTGTCTGTTCAACGTACCTCAACTCACAAGATTGATGAGTCAATGAGCGGTTGTTGCATCGTCCATTTCCTGTAAACAAAAGTAAGTATTATTTCGGACAGCTGTTGCTGAACTGCTATAGTCTCAGGAGCGTAATTCTGATTGCATCCTTCATAGAATATTGTCTTTTCTCGATAACCAAAAATCACCCGAAATCTCCATCATTCATGATCAAATGATACGCTCCTTATTGAGATTCTAAAAAACAACTCAATTTGTGCGGATTCACGCTTCAAATCATGTTTTTTTAATAATAAGTGATTCGGTACAATTCAACTACATTTCAATCAAATAGCACTTATTTTTTCAAGTCATTGTTTTCTTTTAATAAGACCTCATAATTGCTAAAAACAAATAGGTCATCCATAAAAACCTTTACACCCTGATAAACAGAACTTAAAGTCATCTTTAAGGCTTCCCGTTTTTGCAACAAGCAACCATTTTCAGTTCCTTAACATCAATTATTTAACATTTTTTTGACAAAATATGTTAATTTTTAGCTGTTTTATTTGTCAGATCGAAAGTGTTGCTATACATTTGTAGTGATTTAGGTGGTTAAGTTAGGTTGATATGCAAGAGGAGTTGGACGCCTGTCCGCTCCTCTTGTTTTTTATAGCTTAGTCAAGAATTATCCGACTTACGATCCTTTTTTGATCCTGTAACAGTAACGAAAGACCTATTAAGATTTTACGAAATAGCTAGTTCAGATTGTCATGTTTCGTCACAAATTGAAATGCCTGCCAGAGCACTTTACAGGATTTAGGAGAAATCAAGCTGACACCTTTACCACACGATCTTATCACTTACCTTTGCTACTCTTGCTTTTCAGCAACCATAAGTGCTATGCGCTTAAATAATTTTCCATCCGAAATACTCGCGCCATTTTGAATCAATTCGAACACTTCCGCCTCTCGCTTCTTTGAATAATTCTTTTCAGAGGAATAAACAGCAGTTGAAGGCATACTGCTTTTTACCTTTTCGACGCCTTCTGCGATACGAAGATCTATAGTCTGATCTTTAATCTCAAGTCCCATGAGTACGATCTTTCCCGGAAGACACTGAAAAGTTCGGATTTCCTGAGGGCTACGGTGTTCCAAAAACTGTGTTTTCCGCAACACTCCTTCCCAGACAACATCACTAAACTGTTCAATGATTTTTTCTGCCTTATCAGTTTCCTCCTTTTTTAACGCTTTCCATTCATCCGCAGTAATACCATTGATGACTAAAAAATCAACAAACTCCTTTTCAAGCACTGATAGTTCTTCCTGAGTTAAGCATCTGTATTTAGGCATCCTGTTCACTTTTTATGTATCGTTCTATCTCGCTAGAAAACCACTTATGTTCAAGCGTTTGAACTTTCCGCTGGATGGTTTCTACCGTATCATCTGTACTGATTGATGTTTTGTATTGCGCGAGGATTTCCCCCTTGTCATACGCTTCGTTTACCAAATGGATCGTAATCCCGCTTTTTAGATCTCGGTTATTCTTAACAGCTTGATGTACGCGCATTCCGTACATACCAGCCCCTCCATAATCAGGTAGTAGCGCTGGATGAATATTGATAATTTGAGCAGGATAAGCTGCAATCAACTCCTGCGGTATCATTCTTAAGTAACCACATAGAACGATATAATCAATAGCATTATCGTGCATTATCGAAATTAACAACCCTCCATCGTTCGCCTCTTGATTATTGATAACAAGTTGTGCTACATCCGCATCTTTCGTTCGATCTAAAACCCCGGCGCTTTTTTTGTTCGTCAATACAAGAGCAACCTCAATGTTCTTGTGATCACGAAAATATTCAATGATTTGCTCGGCATTAGAGCCATTACCTGATGCGAAAAGTGCGAGGCGCTGTTTCTTCATGTCTGCAAAAATAGAAAATGATATGTACTTTGAGCACCTATTTTTCAACTTGTGCACCCGACGTATGTAACCAATGTAACTTACGAGCCAATCGTTCATGGTAACCAGATATAGACCACTTAATTTTTATTTATTTTTGTACTATGAATTTAATCGTTGAGTTTTTGACAACGCTATGGGGTTTAACCATGGAAATGGCACCTTACCTTTTACTGGGGTTCCTTATTGCGGGACTACTCAATGGTGTTTTTTCCAAGGATTGGCTGCAACGCAAAATGGGGAAACCTGGTCTCGGTAGCTCAGTTAAAGCAGCCCTTTTGGGTATTCCTCTTCCCTTGTGCTCTTGTGGCGTCATCCCAACTGGTGTTTCATTTTATAAACAAGGGGCGTCAAAAGGGGCAACTTCTTCATTTTTAATCTCTACCCCGCAAACAGGAGTTGATAGTATTTTGGTCACCTACTCACTCATGGGGTGGGCCTTTGCCATCGTTCGTCCCATCATCGCTTTTGTTACGGGCGTACTTGGCGGAATTTGGGCGGATCAAGGTGAGCAAACAGCACAAAAGACGACAATTGCCCCAACATGCTCGGACTGTGATGATGAAGATGTTCAGCCCATAGCACAACAGCATTGGTTTGATCGCATTTTTCGCTACGCCTTCCTGACTTTTTTACAAGATATTTCCCGCTGGTTAGTGTTAGGCTTAGTACTTGCAACGCTCATTACAATGTTTGTTCCGGAGGCACTATTTACTGAATATTTAAGCCGACCCTGGTTGAATATGTTAATTGTTCTGGCTGCTAGTATCCCCCTTTATGTTTGTGCAACTGCGAGTGTCCCCATTGCTGCTGCACTTCTGCTTAAAGGCGTCTCGCCCGGTGCGGCTCTTGTTTTCCTCATGGCAGGTCCAGCAACCAATGTAGCCACTTTAACTGTACTTTGGCAAACAATTGGCAAACGAACGACTATCAAATATCTCGCTTCAATCATGATTGGAGCAGTCGGTTTTGGTTTACTCATTGATTATGCACTTCCCACTTCATGGTTTACTTATTTCACCCCTGAACAGACAGGCGCTCATGAACACCATATTCTACCTTATTGGCTGATGATTGGTTCAGGAATAATACTAGTATATCTTATATTACAAGCTGAAATAGTTAAATTTTTACCAAAAAAAACAAAACAAATGGAAAATTCGAAAACGACAACAACGTACGCTATAGAGGGCATGACTTGTAATCATTGTGTAGCGAATGTAGACAAAAACCTTAAAGCCATTGATGGAGTCGATCAGGTCGCTGTTGATCTGCAAAAAGGCGAAGCAAAAGTGGATGGCCAGGCTGAAGCTTCTAAAATTAAAGAAGTCGTAGAAAGTATCGGTTATACTTTTAAAGGAGAAAAGTAAGAAATAACTCGAATTGATCAGCCGCTCTGTTTATAAGTCCAGTAGGTCTGAGTTATCCACATTGGCAGAAGTACTTGATTGATTAAAGAAGTACTCGTAAACGTTAACAGTTCTACCTCTAATTTCGCGTTGTACCATTTTTTTCTTGTAAGGTACTTTCAACTTTGAAGGAAGAATAAATGCCAGAGCAGCAGCAACAATAAATGGTATTGAAACAGCCAAAGCAACCCAATGAACAACGAGGAAAATCGAAATGGCAATGTAGAATACTGAAGAAATGATCATGAACACACCTATAAATCTGTAAAATCGCGTTCGTCCTGTCAATGCACCATAAACACCCAATGGAGGAAGTATTAATCCATGAAACATATAAATGACGACATTGTAGACCCCCAGGTAATCGAAAGAAACCACAAAGTCTAGCGTTCTCAAAAGAAAGATAAGTGACAAACAAATCACAAAGATTACGCGTAATCCTAAAGTTGCCCCCTGCCTTTCATCAGTAGGTATTTTTGATACAAAATCTGCAACCTCCTCATTAGGACAATGCGATTTCTCTCTTTTTAATTGATCATACGCCTCTTGGTGGTCTACTTTTTCTTTTCGGATCAACCGGTGAGCTTTTTTGCGAATATCTTTTTTTTCAAGCATGAACTAGGTGATTTTTATGCAAAAATAACAAATCAATTGTGTCATTTCTGAAATAGACCATCAATATCCTTAAACGCCTTGAATTCGAGTGCATTTCCCGCCGGATCAAGAAAGAACAGGGTAGCTTGTTCTCCCGGTTCACCTTTAAAACGTATCGTGGGTTCGATCACAAATTTCACCTTATGCGTTTCTAAACGCTCGGCAAGCCTTTTCCATTCCTCCATTGAAAGCACCACGCCATAATGTGGAACGGGGACCTGATTACCGTCGACTGGATTATAGTGAAGTTTTGTTTTTTCCGGACTATAATGAATCACAAACTGATGCCCGTAAAAATCAAAATCCACCCATTGTTCCGATGATCGCCCCTCTTTCATACCTAATATTTCTCCATAGAACGCTCTGCATTCACCAAGGTTATACACAGGTACAGCTAAATGAAATGGTCGAATATATCTATTCATCAACTTCTTTTTTACTAAATTATGTAATCATTTTTAAACTACATGCGCCAAACTTTTCTAAAAAAACACCTGTTTAACGGTGAAGTTCCTCCATTTACATAAATACTTATGTTAAATTTTTGTTGATTCATCGAAGTAAGTTTATATTTGCTCGAAAATAAGCTACTACGAGACACCAATTTTACGATTTCGTCTCAATACTAGTAATTGAATTATTAAAAAATAAATAATTATGATAATTAAAAAACTACTAATTGCTTCTTTGACTTTAGCGAGTTTGGGAGCTTGGGGACAAAAAAATCAAATTCAGCCCGCATCGCTGTCACAAACTAATACAGCGACATCATCGGTCGATTTAAACTCCAACGAAAAAACATTAACTTGTGTAGATACATTGCGCTATCCACAATTTAAAGAACAGCGTTTAGGAACACCAACCTTTTATTTATTTGATTTGTGGTCGTCTGATAATGAAGGGTTTTCTCAAAAATATGATTTGAATGGAACCAATGTTACAATCAGCGAAGTGGAGTTCTTTGGTAGAATGGATCCAAACACATTCGGTAGTACCGTTGATGTGGAGGCAGCGATATACTCAGTTGATGCCAACAACGATCCTGTAACCCAATTAGGAGCTGGTACTTTGACGATAAACGATACAATACAAGGCTATCGATATGTTACGCTCACCACACCAGTGACCGTAACTAATGATTATGCAGTGGTCATTCAGCCCGTTTCACCAAATGGTGAAATGGAGATCATGATAAGTGACGTTGTGCCTAATCAAGCATGGGATGAGGATTTGGCGCGATTTAAATCCGATTACTATACTGGATCTAACGGAAACTGGGTAAGTATTGTTGATTTCTCGAACAATTCAACGAATTGGACGAACGGTACCGTAGATTTTGAAGCAGTCATAACACCTGTTGTTTCTTATGTTGTAGATCCGGGATTTACGGCTACACCTAACCCCGCTTGTGAGAATGAGCAGGTAACATTTACAAATAACGCTGCTGCTCAGGACATCCTCAGTAACAGAATGTATACATATGACGTTTTCCAAACTTATTTTGGATTAACGACTGTCGATTCGACTTATCTTTACACCTACGGTGACGGTTCTCCGGCCACTGTCGGGCCCAATGCGACACACTCTTATTCACCAGCCGGGACATACACTGCCCAACAATTCAATCTAGCTGGAGCTTTAAGAAACTGTATTGATAATGTCAATCAAACCATTACGGTTGACCCATTAGATGATGCCTCATTCTCTTACACGGCATCTGAATACTGTACGACTGGCACAGACCCAACACCATCAACAAATAGTGCAGGTACTTTTTCTGCAACTCCTTCTGGTCTTACATTTATTGATGCTTCAACGGGAGAAATTGACCTCAGTGCTTCAGCGACCGGTTCTTATGATATAACATTTCAGACCAGTGGAACCTGTCCTAATTCTTCCACTATAACTGTTACAATCAGTGATCCCGCATCAGCTGAATTCTCTTATTCACAAGCTCAATATTGTGGAGATGGCACGACCGCTTCAGCAACATTAGCTGCCGGGGCAACTGCTGGAACATTTTCAGCAGGGTCGGGATTATCGCTCAACGGATTTAATGGTGAAATCGATATCGCTGCAAGTACACCTGGTACTTATACGGTTACAAACACAGTAGCTTCAACACCGGGATGTCCTCAGGCAACACACTCAGAATCGGTTGAAATTATTGCTGTAGATGATGCGACATTTACTTATTCCTCGAATACACTTTGTTTGGGTACGGGAACAGAAACACCAACAATCAACGCTACGGGTACTTTTACGGCTACCCCTGCAGGGTTGATTTTCGCCGATGCATCTACGGGTGAAATTGATCTATCTGCAAGTAGTGCTGATACGTATAACGTTACGTTTACGACGAACGGAACGTGCCCAAGTTCTTCATCGCAGTCGATAACTTTAACCAATTCTCCTGACGCCTCTTTTAATTACAGTGCATCGGCCTTCTGTGCTGAAGTTGGAACTGAAGTGCCTAGCTTCCCTACAGGTGCGAGCGCAGGAACGTTCACGGCAACACCTTCTGGTTTGGTGATCAACGGAACTAACGGAGAAATAACGTTGGATGCAAGTACTCCTAACACTTACGATATTACAAACACGATTGCAGCGTCTGGTTCATGCCCTCAGGTTTCTGAGACAGTTACTGTAACTATCAATGGGTTACCAACTGTTGATGCTGGAACGGATCAGGATGTATGTGATGGTGATCAGGTAACATTAACTGCGACTGGTGCTGACACCTATACATGGGATAACGGAGTTACACAGGGTTCAGCCTTTACTCCAGCTGTTGGTTCAGTTACATATACAGTAACAGGAACAGATGTTAACGGTTGTGAAAATGATGATGCCGTTACGGTTAATGTTTTCGAAAACCCAACAGTGGATGCAGGGACAGATGTTACCGTTTGCGAAGGCGAAGAAGTAACACTAACTGCAACAGCATCTATTGGAACAGTTTCCTGGGATAATGGTATTACTGATGGTACGCCATTTAATGCAACAACAACAACTTCATACACGGCAACTGCTGACAATAATGGTTGTACTGCGACGGATCAAGTGACAGTGACAGTCAACGAACTACCCACAGTTACGCTTGGAGATGACAGTCAATTGTGTTTACAAGATGACGTCATTTCGCTAACAGGTTCTCCACAAGGTGGTACTTACAGCGGCACAGGTGTTACTGGTAACCAATTCGATCCAAATGCTGCAGGTGCAGGGATGCACGAAATTACCTATACATTTACAGATGGTAATGGTTGCGAAAATTCAGCAACGCAAATGATCACAGTAGATGATTGCGCTTCTATCGCTGAAAATGCAATGAAAAACATTTCAATTGCTCCAAACCCGGCTTCTGAATTTATCGAAGTCCAATCAGGTGAAGGTAACGCTATTGAATCTGCACAGCTTATGAATACAGCGGGTCAAATGATCCCAGTGAATACTACAAACAACACTGGTAATCATTTAAAAGTTGATGTTCAACATGTGGCTACTGGAACTTATTTTTTAAACATCCTTACTCAAAAAGGAAGTACAGTACGAAAAGTAGTAGTTCAATAAGCATTATATCTTGTTTAAGATGAAAAGGCTTCCTGAAAAGGGAGCCTTTTTTATTTTTATTGCTTATTATTTAATAACCAACATTTCACCGCTTGCGTTGATAACTAAATTTTGATATTTGTTGTGTTATGCAAAAAAAGCGTTTTTTCTACATTCTTAAAATTCAGTATCTCGGCTTTCGTTATCACGGTTGGCAACGTCAACCCAATGTACTGACCGTAGAAAAAATGGTTAGAAAAACGCTGAACTTTGTACTCCCCAGACACCAACCAAAAGTTTTAGCTTGTGGTCGCACGGATGCGAAAGTTTCGGTAGAGCAGACCTATATAGAACTATTTACAGAAATTCCTTTAGAAAGTTTAGACCATTTTTTCGAGGTGTTTAATCAAAATCTTCCCGCTGACATACGTTTATTAAGTATTCGGGAGACTGGTGCTGATTTTAATATCATTCAATCACCCAAAATTAAGGAGTACCATTATTATTTTGCACACGGTGAAAAATTCCATCCTTTTTCAGCGGCTTTCATGTGTCATCATTCTAACATACTCAACATCGAATTAATGCAATCGCTGGCTCCGCTCTTTGCAGGTAAGCGGGATTTCTATTCCTACACCTTTCGACCCAATCCTGAAACACAAACAATTGCTACGGTAGAACATGCCGAGCTTACTAAAAATACGACTTTTACCGCTTCCTTTTTTCCAGAGGATTCTTATGTTTTCAAAGTGAAAGGCAGCGGTTTTAAACGGAATCAAATCAGACTCATGATGGGAGCGCTTTTTGATGTGGGATCAGGAAAAATGACCGTAGACACCTTTAAATCGACGTTAGAGGGCTCTAATCGTATTAAATTAACCCACATTGCTCCGCCTTCAGGTTTAATACTGGATAAAGTCCATTTTATCGATGAATGATTTTTTTATAACGACAAATAAGTTTATTTTTGCCATAAACAATAATGCTATGAAAAATATATTATCAATAGTAGTCTTCACTTTAATCCTCGCCAATTTTTCATGGGCGCAGCAGCAAAAAGAAACGAAGCAAATAAAGCGCAAAGCGCAAACGAGTAAAAAAACTCAAAAACAATCTGTTGAGCTACGTCCAGCCCAGCCTATTCAAAAAGAAAACGCTAATAAAAGCAAAACACAAAAAGCAACGCTAAAGTCAACTGAATCAGCGAAACGAGAAGAGGATTAGTTTTCTGCATTTCAAAAATTACGATATTATGAAACATTTATACACAGTGCTATTTCTGATCAGCACACTATTTTTCCTAAATACGGCTTTTACGCAAAGCTGTGACACCTTGAGAAACTACTCCTTATCCGATAATTTTTATGAGATCTCTGGAGCGAACGGTGCCGCACTAGGCCACGACAAAGTAAACGGTGGCACCAGCAATGTTGAGCAATGGGCAGAACCTTACAATGTTGCTGGTCCTATCGAGGTAAGACGGTTGCGTTTCGTACCTTGGCTCGTGCACGACGAAGGGGGAGATGTTATTTTTCATGTTTACGATGACAACGGTGGTACTCCTGGAACATCACTAGCATCCGACACTATTCCAATTGCACAATTCTCGGAAAACACCTTTTACCAACTGGATTTCACCAATCCCGCAAGCGTGAATGGAGATTTTTTCGTGGGATATGAATTGGCTTACAATGCACCGCAAGATTCATTCGCTATTTTAGGTACTCACAAACCTGGAGGTATCAATTACACACAACTTTATTTTGATGGCGCATGGGATGATGTTGACAATATTTATACAATTGGTGCAGATCCTTTTATCAGTGCATGGCGTTTAGATGTCATGGTTTCAAATGCACCGGCACCCGTTGCCGATTACACTTCTAATTGGACAGCTTGTTTAAGTGGCGTTTTCGAGCCAGACGCTAACAATACAACGAACACAGATCAGTATGAATGGATTTTATGGGATGCAGCTGTACAAAATATTCAAGACCAACAAACGGGAATAACGCCTACAGTAAATCCCGCTCAGGTTGAAGATGATCAGGTGCTTGCTTTATACGCAGATGGCGGTTGTATGACCGATGTGCAGGCTTATTTAGTGGATGTATTTCCGGATATTTCGGCGAACGTCAATACCACGAATACCACCTGCGACCTGGACAACGGTTCAATTGAAGTTACCAATCCAACAGGAGGCAGTGGCAACTACTCCTATTCGAATAACAATGGCTCCAACTATCAAAGTAATCCATTATTTAGTAATGTAACCGATGGAGCTTATGATGTTGTCGTTGCGAGTGGAGGTAATGGCTGTAGCGCAACCTATTCAGTAACTGTTGGAGCGACTCCAAAAGAAACAGTTTCAGGTGGTTCAGATCAAACTATTTGCGAAAATCAAAGCGCCACGATATCAGCGTCAGGTAATGGAACCATTGAGTGGTTTGACGGCACCACATCTGTGGGCAATGGAACTTCTATCACAGTTTCTCCCCTAACTACGACGTCTTATGACGCTGTCCTGACGGATGCGAATAATTGTGAAGATACAGCAGAAGTAGTTGTTAATGTAAACCCACTTCCGGCCATTAGCGCAGGAGCAGATGACGCCCTTTGTGATGGTGACAGTTATACCCTTATGGCTTCTGGCGGTTCCACTTATAGCTGGGACAATGGATTAGGAGCTGGTGCTTCACAAACAGTTTCTCCTGGTGCTACAACGACCTATCAGGTCACTGGAACGGATGGAAATGGATGTCAAAATACAGATGATATCACATTAACGGTGAATAGCTTGCCTGCGATTACAGCTAGTGCAGATGAAACTATTTGCGCTGGAGAAACAGAAACGATATCAGCAACAGGTGGGAGCACTTACAACTGGGACAATGGTCTTGGTGCTGGTTCGAGTCAAAACGTCACACCGACGAATACAACGACTTATGAAGTAACAGGAACCGATGCTAATGGATGTCAAGGTACCGATCAAGTCACGATAAACGTCAACCAGCTACCTACAGTAAGCGCAGGCTCTGACGTATCAATTTGTGATGGTAATAACACCACAATAACGGCATCAGGAGCCGATACATATATTTGGGATAATGGTTTGGGAAGTGGTGCAAGCCACCAGGTTTCACCCACATCAACTACGAATTATGAAGTTACTGGCACTGATGTCAACGGTTGTGAAAATACTGCGACTGTCGAGGTGACGGTTAATCCAATCGACGACGCCTCTTTTACGTTCAACAACTTTTGTGAGGCAGCAACTTCTAACGGTCCTACCAATATTGCGACAACGGGAGGTAACTTCGCATTCAACCCAACACCTACTGATGGAGCAACAATAAATACTTCGACGGGTGAAATTACTGGTGGAATTGCCGGAACAACCTACTCTGTAGAATACACGACAAACGGAACATGTCCAAGTTCATCCATTGAAACGGTGACCGTCCAAACGGATGACGATCCTTCGTTCACGTATAATGATATTTGTCTAGGTAATGGACAGCCTATTGAGCCGTCAAACATCGTTACTCCAGGAGGAACTTTCGACTTTGCAACAGCTCCTGCAGATGGTGCAACCATCGACGCAACTACGGGTGCGATTTCCAATGCAACAGTGGGCAGTACCTACAATGTTCAGTATACGACGCCATCCGGCGTTTGTCAAACCAGTTCAACGACCACCGTGGATGTCTTAACCGCACCTACAATTGTCGCATCCGGCGATCAAACCATTTGTGAACAAAATGCTGTAACCATCTCTTCAACAGGGGGTGACACCTATACCTGGGACAACGGGATCGGTGCTGGCGCAAGTCACAGTGTTTCTCCTTCAACCACGACAACCTACACAGTTACAGGCACGGGGTTAAATGGTTGTACGAACACTGACATGGTTGTAATTACCGTCAACCAGCTTCCTGCAGTTGATGCAGGTAGCGACCAGACCGTTTGTGAGCAGGAAACCGTCAGCATCTCTGCGTCTGGCGCGTCGAACTATAACTGGGATAACGGGCTTGGAGCTGGAGCTACGCAAACATTTACAGCGACTACCACAACAACATACACGGTAACAGGATCTGACGCAAATGGATGTTCTAATACGGATAATGTGACAATTACCGTAGACCCTTTACCGACGATTGATGCTGGTGCTGATCAGTCTATTTGTACGGGCGACCAAACAACTATAACTGCTACAGGTGGAAACACCTATAACTGGGATAATGGATTAGGAGCAGGAGCTGCTCACAATGTCTCCCCAGTTAGTACTACAACATATATGGTAACGGGTACTGCTTTAAACGGCTGCGAGAATACAGACCAGCTAACTGTAACCGTAAATCCGATACCCACAATCAACGCAGGCGTAAATCAAGAAGTCTGTGAAGGTGATGAAGTAACACTCTCCGCAACCGTTTCTAACGGATCTATTTCTTGGGACAACGGAATTAGCGATGGTGTACCTTTTACCGCAACAACAACTACAACATTCACTGCTATGGTAGATGATAATGGATGTACGGCTTCAGATAACGTTGTTGTTACCGTCAATCCACTCCCTATTGTTTCAATAGGCGACGACGAGACAACTTGTATCAATTATGAACCCATTCAATTGAGTGGTTCTCCTGCTGGAGGAACATTTAGTGGAAATGGTGTAACGAATAACATGTTTGATCCCGGGGCGGCTGGTACAGGAACACATACCATCACATACACTTATCAAGATGGTAATGGATGTGAAAACACAGCTACGCAACAGATCACTGTAGACGGTTGCGCCAACATTGAAACGAACGCAATGACAGATGGATATCGCATCTTTCCCAATCCCGCTTCCGATTATTTTGAAATAAAAGCAGATCGTGCGATTGAAAGCGTGCATATTCTAAATGCCTTAGGTGACGTAATAGAAAATATCGAAAGCTCATATATTGATAAAAACCACATGTTGGTTACAACTCACACGTTAGCGCCCGGTACTTACTTTGTGAGAATAAGTGCTAAAGCAACGGTTAAAATTAAAAAGATCATTATAAAATAAATACGATTGAAACCTACACAAAAAGCCAGCAACAATCGTTTGCTGGCTTTTTTGTTTTCTTACTTTTACGCCTTCAATCTGCAATAGATAAACATGGAGATACTCACAAGTATATGGAACGGAATTCTTGAGACGTCCTTAGCCGAATGGATCGCTGTTATTTCCGGTATTATTTATGTGATTCTTGCTGGAAAAAAACATATCGCATGTTGGTTTTTTGCACTGGTCAGCACTTCAATTTATATTTACCTCTGTTTTTCAAACCAACTTTTCGTTGAATCAGGATTACAATTTTTCTATTTGATCATGGCCATATATGGCTGGATCAAATGGAATCAGGATCAATCGGAAGCGCTTCCCATCAAGCGTTGGAAATGGAGTTTTCATGTAATAAATATTTTAATCAGTACTGCCGTTACACTTATACTTGGCTATCTTATGGGGGAATTTACAAGTCAAAAAAGTCCTTATCTCGATGCTTTCACCACTGTTTTTAGTCTGGCCGCCACCTTCATGGTAACGCAGCGCGTATTAGAAAACTGGCTGTACTGGATCGTTATCGATATTGCTCTTGGAGTCTTGTACGCTTCGCGCGAATTATATTTAACCGGGGTACACTATATAATCTTTGCCTTTATTGCCGTATTTGCTTATTACTCCTGGCTACAATACTATAACGTTCAACGCTCACAAAGACGAACCACACACCCCGAAATTTTAGATAGCGAAATATGATTCGAATAGCAGTTACTGGACCTGAAAGCACGGGAAAAACCACCTTATCGTGTGCTTTAGCAGATCATTTTCAAGCACCTTGGCACCGAGAATATGCACGGGAATATCTGAATCGACTTCAACGAAGTTATACCTACGAAGATCTCTCGATCATAGCGCAGAAACAGATGGAATTAAGAAATTCGGAGTCATACGATCAGCTGGTCATTCACGATACAGAAAATTTAGTCCTCCGTATTTGGGCTGAATTCAACTATAAAAAGTGCCCTACTATTATCGAACAACTTCTTTCCAAACAAGTTTACGATCATTATTTTTTATGCAGTCCCGACGGTATAGATTGGGAGGCAGATCCATTGCGCGAACATCCGGAACAGCGTGAAACTCTCTTCGAGATCTATGAGCGTTATTTAGAAGATTTACCTGTTCAATATACTGTATTGAAGGGCACACTCGATGACAGGTTAAACATTGCCATAGCAATAATTGATGACTTATTACTGTCGAAAGGCGGATTCTGTGTATAGCTCACATGGGCGCAATTCAGTGATTCACCACTTCGGCTCTCTCATGGTAATTATAGTTGAGCAAAAAAAGAATGAAGACTCACCCTGTTGAATGTCTCTTAAGGACAATCTAACTGTAGTCTGAACCAAAGTTCATTCACTCATTAGGTAGAAATAACCAAAACAATTACCTTTACAGCATGAAGCGATTATTTTTAATAACCCTTTTTGTAACCCTTTTAGTTTTCCTCTTTACTCCCGAGGCAATAGGTCAGTGCTCACAGTGTAAATTACTGGCAGAGCAAAGCGGTGAGGGCATCGATGCTGAAATTTTGGGTGGAAATGACGGAAACACCATTAATACTGCGATTCTATACATCATGGCAGTACCCTATATTATTCTCTCCATTCTCTTCAGGAAACAAATCAAGCGTTTTTTCCAGCGTACATTTTCCAAACAATAGTAGTTATAATTTAGAGTAATTCATTGGCAATATTTGCCAGTTCAGAACGCTCTCCCTTTTCCAATTTTACGTGAGCAAATAAACTTTTACCTTTTAGTCGGTCAATTAAATACGCTAATCCGTTGGAGTTTTCGTCCAGGTAAGGTGTATCGATTTGATGAATATCACCTGTGAAGATAATTTTTGTGTTTTCTCCAGCACGAGTAATGATCGTTTTAACCTCATGGGGTGTGAGGTTTTGTGCCTCATCTACAATAAACATGACATTGGACAAACTCCTTCCTCGAATAAAAGCGAGCGGTGTAATCATTATTTTACCGTCCTCTTGCATGGCTGTTATTTCTTTAAATTTTCTCTCGTGTTCATTGAATTGATTTTTTATAAATTTCAAGTTATCCCACAATGGTTCCATATAGGGCGAAATTTTCTCATTGGTGTCACCTGGTAAAAATCCAATATCTCGGTTCGAAAGTGGTACGAGCGGACGAGCCAGTATGATTTGATGATATTTATTATGTTGCTCTAATGCCGCCGCTAACGCCAGTAGTGTTTTTCCCGTCCCCGCAATTCCCTGAAGCACCACCAATTTAATATCGTTATTCATGAGTGCACTTACAGCGAAAGCTTGTTCTGCATTTTTGGGTTTGATTCCCGTCGTGTATTTCTTTTCTACCCGTTGAATTTCATCCTGAAGCGGATTATAATAAGCCAATGACGAAGAGCGTCCATTCTTGAGGACGTAGTAACCATTCGGAGTTTTTAAATCACCCAGAATCCCTCCCTCAGGAACGCTACCTTTATTAAATAAATGACGAATTACATCTGAATCAATGTTATCTACAACTTTTAGGCTCGAGGAATCAAGTGTAGTTTGATCCACTTTTCCAGTTTCGTAATCTTCGGCAACAATGCCTAACGCCTTGGCTTTAATTCGTAGATTGATATCTTTAGTCACTAAAATAACTGGTGTGCTTTTATGCTCCTCCTGCAGGTATAAAGCAGCATTTATGATTTTATGATCATTCTTATCGCGCGCATAGATTTCCTCTGCATCCATGCCAGCTGGCTGTCCAGATAAAACCACATGAAAATTACCTTTTCCTTTCCCTAGTGGAAGCCAATCCTTCAGTGCCTTGCCTCCGGACAGATTGTCAATAAAACGTATTACTGCCCTGGCCGAGAAGTTTTTTGTATCATTTCCAACTTTAAAATTATCCAGCTCCTCCAATACTGTAATGGGAATAGCGATGTCATTCTTTTCGAAATTCGTGATACTTTGGTGATCGTGCAATAAAACAGATGTGTCGAGTACAAAAATCTTTTTCTTTTTGGCCATATAGTCATTCTTTGGCTATAAGGTAAAAATAAACTAAGTTGAACATACGATGTCACTTAACAGTTATCAACAACTCTCTTGTAGTAAATCACTAGTAACCAATCCATAATACAAGATTAACACCTCGTTCACACTTCATTCAAAAAATAAAAGAAAATAATCGATTACATCAACAAGTCCATCAAAGGAAATCCACTAACTTTTGAGTTTAAGCAATCGCGATTTAATGCGCTCTAAATCTTCTATCACGGCATCCACATTGGAAGTAGTTGCAGTTGCTTTGGCGTCTTTTGACCGCAATGCTTTTTTAGCACCTTCCAGGGTATAACAATCTTCCTTGACGAGAATATAAATTCGCTGTAATTCCAAGATATTTTTTGGTGAAAAAAGGCGGTTGCCTTTCTTATTCTTTTTGGGTTGAACACTTGGAAATTCTTTTTCCCAGAAACGAATGAGCGAAGTATTGACTTCAAACATTTCTGCTACCTCCCCAATGGAGTAATAAAGTTTATTTAAATCCGAAGCTTTAATCATTGTCTTAAACCTTCTCGAAAATACTGAAAATTCTGATCATAAAAACGCAAAAATCAATTTTCCATCATTAACATCGTTAATCCATGGATTTCAAGGCATTTTTAGACATCTCTACGATTTTCTCATATTGTTCGGGAGACAGATCCGAATGGAAGAAATTGATCGGGTTTACTTTGTGACCATCCTTTTCGACTTCGTAATGTAAATGCGGACCTGTTGACTTTCCAGAATTTCCTACTAAGCCGATCAAATCACCTCGTTTTACTGTATCGCCTTGATCGACAAGGAAAGAACTCAGGTGTGCGTAGCGTGTTCTATAACCAAAACCATGATTAATCACAACTTCTCTTCCATAACCCCAGCTGTTGAGCTCTACTTTTTCGACAATACCATCGCCAGTGGAATACACATCTGTTCCGGTGTCAGCCGTAAAATCAAGTCCCCAATGCATTCTGCGCGTTCCATAAACTGGATCGATTCTCCATCCATAACCAGAGACCATACGCTTCAACTCCTTATTGTTAACAGGTTGAATCGCTGGAAGTGAAGCCAGTCTTCGTTCTCTTGTTTTCGCTAATTCCACAAGTTCTTTAAATGATAAGCTTTGAGCGTGCAATTTCCGCTCTACCTCATCGAGTTTCTTTGAGGTAGATTTCAATAAATCGCCATTCTCTAACGACGAATAATGTTCGTAGGGGTCGCTTCCCCCAACACCCATAAGGCGCAATTCTTCCGGAAATTCATTTGCACCCAGTGCCGTTCGGTATAAATCCTCATCCCGTTTTTTTATAACCTCGGTAACGCGGTTAATTAAAGCCAATCGTTCCTCCACCTTGCTAAACTCCGTTTTCAGCGACTCCAATTCTCGCTGAAGCGCCTTTTCCTTTGGTGATTCGATCCGGTAAGCAAAGAAAAAACCAAATAACAAGCTCAATACGATAGTAGGAGCAAGGAAGATCACCGTGCGCATCAATCGCTCTCCTGTCGATCGCTCTAACTTTTCGTAAGAAAGCGTTTTTGGATTATATCTAAATTTTGATTTTGTCATTATTTACCGCTAAAACAACCCAAAATTAGGCAAATAATCTAACTTTGCAGGAGCATTAACAATGCTTAACAGTAAAAGCGAAGTCGCATTAATGATATTTTTATGAAACTGGAAGAAATTCGAAGTACGTATTTTAAGTTTTTTCAGGAAAAACAACATAAATTAATTCCCTCTGCTCCTATGGTTGTTAAAGATGACCCCACACTCATGTTTACCAACGCGGGGATGAACCCTTTTAAGGAATACTTTTTAGGTCATAAAATAGCTAAAGACGAGCGTGTTGTCGATGCTCAGAAATGTTTGCGCGTTTCTGGAAAACATAACGATCTCGAAGAAGTGGGTGTTGATACATACCACCACACCATGTTTGAAATGCTTGGAAACTGGTCATTTGGGGACTATTTTAAAAAGGAAGCCATCGATTGGGCCTGGGAACTTTTGACGAACGTTTATCAGATTGATCCAGCAAATTTATACGTAACGATTTTTGAAGGAGATGATGCCGATGGTGTGCCGCGTGACAACGAATCCTTCGATCTTTGGAAAAATCATATTGAAGAAGAGCGCATCCTTACCGCCGATAAGACGGATAACTTCTGGGAAATGGGAGAAATGGGGCCTTGCGGTCCTTGTTCTGAAATCCACGTAGATATTCGAAGTGCTGATGAAAAAAAGAAAATTGACGGAAAGACACTCGTAAACCAGGATCACCCTCAGGTTATCGAGGTATGGAATTTGGTTTTTATTCAGTTCAATCGAAAAGCAGACGGAACACTAGAAAAACTGCCCGCCACGCACGTTGATACCGGTATGGGGCTGGAGCGTTTGGCTATGGTGCTTCAAGGTAAATCTTCGAATTACGATACCGATTTGTTTCAGTCACTCATTCAGTTTGTAGCGCAACAAGCTCGTGTGAAATACGGTAAAAAAGAAGACGTCGACATCGCTTTGCGCGTGATTACAGACCATGTTCGAGCGATCGCTTTCTCAATTGCCGACGGACAGCTCCCTTCTAACAACGGTGCAGGATATGTCATTCGCAGAATTTTACGTCGGGCTGTACGCTACGGATATCAGACGCTTCAGTTTGAACAACCTTTTCTCGCTCCATTGAGTCAGAAACTGGTCCAGCTTATGGGATCGGCATACCCCGAATTAAAAGCGCAAGAACAACTCATTGAACAGGTGATTCGGGAAGAAGAATTGAGTTTTTTTAAAACACTTGAACAAGGGATTAAACGCATTGACCACATCATCGTTCAACAAAAAGAGCAACAGCTCAATAATATACCCGGGGACAAAGCTTTTGAATTATACGATACATACGGATTCCCGTTTGATCTCACCGCTTTAATTGCACGAGAGGCAAACATGAAAGTAGATCAAGCTGGATTCAACAAATCGTTGCAGCAACAAAAAGACCGTTCACGTGCCGCAACATCCATCGAAACAGATGACTGGACGGTACTGGAAAATGATGATCAAGAAGAGTTTATTGGCTATGATCAACTAGATGCCAACATAAAAATTACGCGCTATCGCAAAGTTGTTCAAAAGAAAAAAACGTTATATCAACTCGTTTTTAACCTCACACCTTTTTATCCAGAGGGCGGTGGGCAAATTGGCGATCGTGGTATGATTCAGAATGAACGCGAGAAAATAGCAGTAGTAGATACAAAGAAAGAAAACAACCTCATCGTTCATTTTGTAAAAGAATTACCGCAACAACCACGTGCTGAATTCAACGCTCTTGTAGATAAGAATCACCGACATCTTGCTGCTGCCAATCACAGTGCAACACATTTACTGCACCAGGCGTTGAGGTCTGTTTTAGGAGATCATGTCGAACAAAAAGGTTCACTTGTCCACCCCGACTATTTGCGTTTCGATTTTTCACATTTTAGTAAACTTAAAGATGAAGAGATAAAAGCCGTCGAAGCATTTGTCAACGATCGCATTCGCGAAAACATTCAATTGGAAGAACACCGCAACCTTCCAATTCAGGAAGCTGAGTCCATGGGAGCTATTGCCCTCTTCGGGGAAAAATATGGCGACACCGTAAGAGTTATTGAATTCGGCGATTCCAAAGAATTGTGCGGGGGCACACATGTACCGTCAACTGGGGGTGTTGGTCATTTTAAAATACAATCGGAAGCATCAGTTGCATCAGGAGTTCGGCGTATTGAAGCAATTTCCAATGTTACGGCTGAACGCTATATTACAAAAGAACTGGAAACTTTAGATGCTATTCGAATGGCATTTAAAAACCCAAAAAACATCTTAAAATCGGTTGAAGATTTTCGTCAGGAAAATGCGGCGCTCAAAAAGGAAGTCGAATTGCTCAAAAACGAACAGATCAAGGTTGTCAAGCAAGAATTGAAAGACAAAATTGAAGGTCGTAACGGAGCTCATTTCCTGGCAGATATCGTCGCATTAGATGGCAAATCAATCAAGGATCTCCTATTTCAGCTTAAAGGAGAAACAAACGATCTCTTTGCTGTAGTCGGCGGTAAAAAAGACGGAAAAGTAACCTTAAGTGTTATCATTTCTGAAGATCTAGTAAAAACACGGGACTTACACGCTGGAAACCTCGTGAAAAATGCGGCTAAACATATTCAAGGAGGTGGTGGCGGACAACCATTCTTTGCTACAGCCGGAGGCAAAAATGCAGCTGGTCTGCAGGATGCATTAAAAGCAATAGAAACAGTGTTTGAGCATGCCTAAAAAGCTGTTAATTATAACATATTATTGGCCGCCAAGTGGAGGCGCTGGAGTTCAGCGGTGGCTCAAATTTGTAAAGTACCTTCGCGACTTTGGTTGGGAGCCCATTATTTTTAAACCGGAGAAAGCAGAGTATCCCGAATTGGATCATACACTTTTAAAAGATATTCCAGAAGGAATTGAAATCGTGAACTCACCAATTTGGGAGCCTTACCAGCTATACAAAACCTTCACGGGCCGTAAAAAAAGTGATAAAGTTCAGGCTGGATTTATCAACGAGAATAAAAAGAAA
Organism: uncultured Fluviicola sp.; assembly: GCA_964346075.1. GTDB lineage: Bacteria > Bacteroidota > Bacteroidia > Flavobacteriales_D > Crocinitomicaceae > Brumimicrobium. Next base: position 34,886 of record CAYFTH010000010.1, read on the forward strand.
AGCCGTTTAGAAAATATAGCTGTGTGGTTGCGGGGAAATATTTTTATTCCTGATGCACGCAGGTTTTGGATAGGACCTGGATTCAACCATTTAAAAAAGTGGTTAGCTAAAAACAACGTTGATGCTTTGGCCTCTACAGGGCCGCCACATTCAACTCATTTAATCGCTCTTAAGGCGAAAAAGCATTTTGGTTTACCGTGGCTCGCTGATTTTAGAGACCCCTGGACTCAAATTGATTTTTACGACCAGCTTATGCTCTCAAAATGGGCAGATCGCAGGCATCAAAAACTTGAAAAAATGGTGCTTCAATCTGCTGACGCAGTAACGACAGTGAGTGACCATTGCTCAACTGGTCTTCAAGCAATTGCTGAACGTGATATTCATGTTATTACAAATGGTTTCGATGAAGCTGATTTCAAAAAGTTACCTGCTTTTGCATATGATCATTTCTCAATCACACACATCGGATCAATGAATGCAGATCGAAACCCCGTGCAACTTTGGAAAGCATTGGCTGATATGCTCGACAAGCAACCAGAACTAAAGCAGCACCTTCGAATTCAACTCGTTGGAAAAACGGATTACTCTGTTATTGAAGCATTAGAACAACACGGCTTAAAAAACTATGTCAAGAATTTTAATTATTTACCGCATCAAGAAGCAATTCATGTAGCGGCTCAATCTGCGGTAATATTATTGGCCATCAACAATACGCCAAACGTCTTAGGTATTGCACCGGGTAAACTATATGAATACCTGGCGCTCCAAAGGCCTGTTCTTTGCATCGGTCCAACTGAAGGAGATGCTGCAAAAATCATTGAGAAAACCAACGCCGGAATTACCGTACCATTTGAAGATACCAAAAATACACAAGCCGTCATCGAAAAATGGTTCGCGCGATATCAGGAGAGCGCACTAACTGTCCAAAGCAGAAACACAGCGGATTACAGTCGCAGGAATCTAACGAAAAAATTGACCACCTATCTCGACAAAATAGTTGTCAAAGAAAACTAATTGGACTCCAGCTCAAAAGTTTCGCCATTTTTTTCCGATTCGTTTTGTTGTTTCCATTTATCAATTTGTTTTTGAAGCGCATTTTTCTTTTTTGTTTTCTCCTCTTCCTGGAAACTCTTCGCCATACTATCTTGATCAAAATCCATAATGAGGCGCTCTTCACTTTTGGGATCGTTTTTCAATTCTTTTACCGTTGTATCGTTTTTATGAATACCGAACCCCTTCTTTAAGGCCCCTTTGAAGTCATCTTTTGCTTCCTCACGGCGCTCTTTTTTAGCTGCCTTTTTAGCTGCTTTGTTCCAACTGAATGTAGGATCTTTAATCGGTCCTTTCATCTTCAGGTAAATACGCATTCCAGTTCCATCATCAATGATATCACCAAATTCTGATTGTTGCCCACCTTTCAACTCCCGAAAACGAAAGTCAAAACTATAATCGACAACATTTTCGAAGGTGTGTGTACCACTTAGCCCCACGTTCAACGCGTTCGATGCAATAGTCATGCGTGGAATATGTAGCACTCCATTGCGTAACTTAAGCGTGTTTTCGAGTGTTTCAAATTCGAGGTTCAGCAGCTTTCCTTCAAGCGATTGAATGGTCGATTTCGAAAGCACTAATTTCGCGGCTGACTGATTTAAGCTTGTAGTGATTGACTTCATTGCAGCGACATTGCGAAGTGCTCCATTAACAATCTTGATAGAAGCATCCGCTCGAAAATCTTCCCTGTGTTCCACACCTTCATAAAGGTCAAAGCTCCCTTGAAAAGTGAGATCAATTGCTGCATCTCCTTCAATATTTTCCGCCTTCACCACCTCCTGGTCAAAATTATTCCATTCTTCGAAAAGAGGTGCAAAACTGACTTTTTCACTCGACAAGTTGGTGCGAATGGTGATCAGCATTGGTTGTTCTTCATCAATTGTCAAATCGCCCCGAATTGTTGCACCGGCAGAGTTTCCTTTCAAATAAGGAAAATAAAGAGCTCCCTTTCGAAAGCGCATATTGGTTTGAATCGCCTCGTAAGTGTGACTACCATAAACAACCTGATTGAGATCGAGCTGTAAAGCACCATTAATGGACTTGGGCAATAACCACTGTTTTTGTCCGCTCGCCTCCTCAGAGGTGGATAAGTCTTCCAGCGCTAAATGACGACTAGCGATATCAGCGTCCACCTGCAATATTCCTTCATCTTTAAAGTAGTCGACAATGCGATTAAATTTTCCATTGATGAGTAAATCTGAAGCTCCGACTTTTACTTCAAGCTGTGTAAAGCCCGCCCATTGATTGCGCACGGTGATTTCGCCCTTGGGGATTTCAAAAACACGTCGATCTCCATGAAGTTGAGCTCGAATGTTTCGTGTTTTCAGCGTACTTTCTAACTGGTAGATATTCATTTCAGCGAGCTTTACCCCTGGGTTATTCAGTCGAACATCGAAACGACCGTCAACTTCTACATTGCCTGAAAGCGTTTGAAAACTAAAGGGTCCAAAAAGTCGATGAACTGCAGCCAGGTCTATGGAGCCATCTGCAACTCCTCGAATCCGCGGACGTGAAAAATCTGTAATGCGTGCATTGCCATGAAAATTGCGCTTCATAGATTTAAACCGTATTTCCTTTAGCGATATGGCTTCTTCAAGCGCGTTCACTCCATTGGTATAACTACCGTTTAATTGAATATTTTCTAGTTTAAACCCGTGATCTGACAACGCTCCATCTTGAACAGAGAATTGAGCCTTAATTGCTGGAGATTTCGTTGTTGCCAGCGGACCATTAATGGAGAGCATAAAGTCAACCGTACCGCTACCATTCATGGCGTCGACCATCTCCAGCTGAGAAAGTGTAAAGTTATTTGCCACTTTTTCGAGCTGCAACTTTTTACCGTGTATCGAAAAGTTGAGACTATCAGCGGTCACGCTTCCCGATAAATTAAAAGGAATTTTGTTGATGGCAACATTTGCCCTTTCAATGGTGAACACATCGTTCGTCTGATCCATGTTGATTTGAACAGCACAAGTTGCATTTTTATCCTGAATCAACACCATTGCCTGGTTTTTTATCGAAGCTATCTCGAGGTCAGCATTTGCTTTCATGGTAAAGGCAGAAGCACTGAATGATCCACTCAAACCAAGTTGTTGGATATGCGTATCATAAACCTGTTGAGTTGCATCGTTATGATACGTGAATCGTGTGTTTTTAACATTAATTTGTTCCAATTCTAACGAAAATTCGGATGGTGCTTTTTCTTTCCGCGCTTTGAGAAAATCGTAATTGACGCGACCATCTTCCAGAATGTGCATGTTAAACACTCCATCTTCAACATCTATTTGATGCAAGTTGTAATCGGCCGACAGAAAATCGATCGGGTCAAATCGCAACGTTACCCTGCGACTGTAAAGTGCCGTGTCTTTGGTTTGAAAATCATCAAACTTACTGTAGATCATAACGTCTTCGAGCTGAATGGCAACATCCGGAAAGCTACTCCAAACAGCAACGTCAATGTACCCTACGTGAACGGTCTTGTTCAAGTAATGATTGCCTTCTTTGACGACGTAAGATTTGATATCATCTTTAAACACCAGCACTAATGCACTGATCAGAAGCATCAAAGATATAATGATACCAACTATCCACTTTAATATTTTCAACATTTGCCGCCACATACTCAATTACAAATTTAAGGAGCAATCCGTTCGTTTCATTAGCGGATGCCCTTAATTATTAACGTTCAAGTTTGTAAAAGATACAGTGCACCTCAATTTTGATTCCACTATACCAGTTTTTTTGATTCCATTTCCGCTCAAGTAAGTTGTTCTGACATAAGCCTAGTTTCAAAACTCGCATATCACATGACTTTATAACCTTAACTGATTTATAGCCTTGATATGTCTTGAATTAGCAATATATTTGCATAAAAACAGATAAATATGAGTTTAGTTACAGTAGGAAGTGTGGCTTTTGATGCCATCGAAACACCATTTGGAAAAACAGACAAAATTATTGGCGGAGCTGGCACGTACATTGCGTTCTCGTCCTCTTACTTTATGCAGCAACAAAACATTGTTTCGGTAGTGGGTGAGGATTTTCCTCAAGAAATGCTGGACAAGCTAAAGAACAAAGGAGTTAATCTTGAAGGCTTGCAAATCAAAGAAGGTGAAAAAACATTTTTTTGGTCCGGAAAATACAGCAATGATATGAACGCGCGCGATACCTTGGTGACTGAGCTCAATGTTTTAGAGCATTTTGACCCAGCTATCCCCGCTTCTTACCAGGGATGTGACTATTTGATGCTCGGTAATCTGAGTCCGGAAGTACAACTTTCAGTGATTAATCGATTGACAGAGCGACCCAAGCTCATTGCTATGGATACCATGAACTTCTGGATGGATATTGCCATGGATGACCTGAAAAAAACGTTAAAAGAAATCGACATTTTGATCATTAACGATGAGGAAGCTCGCCAGCTCTCTGGAGAATACTCGCTCGTGAAAGCGGCAAAAAAAATACGCACAATGGGCCCCAGGTATTTGATCATCAAAAAAGGTGAACATGGCGCTCTGTTATTCCATGGCGACAAAGTGTTTTTTGCACCTGCATTGCCCCTCGAAGAAGTGTTCGATCCAACTGGAGCAGGAGATACTTTCGCAGGTGGTTTTATGGGATATATCGCTTCTACCGACGATTATTCTTTTGAAAATATGAAAAGGGCTGTAATTGCGGGGTCAGCAATGGCTTCTTTTTGTGTAGAAAAATTCGGAACTGAAAAACTTGAGGCATTGTCAAAAGCAGAAATTGAAGATCGCATTCAAGAATTTGTGAAGCTGACTGATTTTGATATGGTTCAAACCGTATAACTAAAATAAAGATGGAAAAAAGAGCATTTATCGAGGAATTAAAAACACTTACGCAACGCGAGGATATCATTCAAGCTGGCCGTGATGTGAATCAACTTCGGGTGGATTTCGAAGATTATTTGTTGGAAGCTACACGTCAGTTTCAAGCTGCTCAACTCAAAGCAGAGGAGGCCGGTGAACCTTTCGATGAAGAAGATTGGATCTTGCCGCTGAAAGAAGAGTTTTACTCGATATATGCTCCTTTTAAAGAAAAGCGAAAAGCACACATCACAGCGATAAAAGCAGAAGAAGATGAAAATTTGCGCAAAAAACGCAGTTTAATCAATCAGTTGAAAGCAGTGATTGCCGATGAGGAAAATATCGGTGCGGCCTTTGCAAAACATAAAGAAATTAATGAAGCCTGGAAAGCTGTAGGGGATATCCCCAGAGACAAAAGACACGATGTTCAGCAGGAATATAGCCGTCTGCTCGAAGAGTTTTTTTACAACATGAAGATCTACAAGGAGATTAAAGACTATGATTTCCAAAAAAACTACGAGTCAAAAAAAGCTATTATTGAAGCACTCAAGAAGCTCGAAAAGGTTGAAAAGATCAAAGAGATAGAAGCGCAATTGAAGACGTTGCAAAATGAATGGGAAGATATAGGGCCAACCAAGCAAGAACTATGGGAAGCTATCAAAGATGAGTACTGGACGATTGTCAAAAAGCTGTATGACCGCATCCGTACGCACTACGATGAACGGCGCGAACAAATGAAAGAGAATATCGCATTAAAAGAAGCGATTGTGGAGCGCATGGATGCCATCCTGGCGAATGAAAGAAATAGCGTCAAAGATTGGAACGCTCAAACACAGGAGGTTCTCGATCTGCAGAAAGAATGGAAAACGATTGGTTTTGGTCCCAAAAAAGAGAATGAAGCAGTTTGGAAAACCTTTCGGGGACTTTGTGACCAGTTTTTCGAAGAAAAAAGTGCTTTCTTTGAAGATGTACATAAGGTTTTTGATGCCGTCGCTGAACAAAAACAGCAACTCATTGAACGCGTAGAGGCAATTAAAGACAGCACCGACTGGAAAGATACCACGCGCAAAATTATTGATATCCAAAAACAGTGGAAAAAACTGGGAAGCGCTGGTCATAAACACGAGCAAAAGCTGTGGAAATCATTTCGCGCTGCATGTGACTCTTTTTTCAAAGCCAAGGAGAGTCATTTTGCACAAAAGGAAAAAGCATTTGAAGCCAATTTAGATAAGAAACGCGCGCTCATTGAAAAAATAGAATCATTCTCGTTACCATCTGATAAAAAGGAAGCGCTCAACGCACTGAAACAATTCGCTGAAGAATTTGCCTCCATTGGGTTTGTACCAGCCAAGGAAAAAGATGCTGTTTACAAAGCCTACAAAGCAGCTTTAGATCGACATTACGGGGCATTAGACTTCAATAAAGAGGAAAAAGCACAGGTCATGTTCGAGGCTCGCATCAACACCATAAAAGGAAGTGGAAATGCAGCACACCTCTTTGAAAAAGAAAAACAAGCAATCAGAAATGAAATCGAACAATTGAAACAGCAAATCATTCAATACGAAAATAATCTAGGATTTTTCTCCTCTTCTAAAGGGAGTAATCCACTGAAAGAGCAAGCAGAAAAGAATATAACCATTGAAAAAGAAAAAATTGCGCTTCTCCAGGAAAAACTCAAAATGATCCCGAATGAATAAAATATATAACATTTGGATTTTAGTTTTTACAGTTCTCACATTTCCTTTTGCCGTAGCAGTAGGCAACAATTTAGACTTTACCCTTTTTGGATTTAATATCGAAGGAGAGGAGTTCGCCTACAAACATTTTGTCTTTACCTTGAGTGCGGGAATCATCTTTCTTATTGGTGCATTGAGAGCATCTAAAAAGTGGGTTGGTCTCCGAGTCGTTCGACAAGTTCAACGATTCAGATTTTCTACGCCAGTAAGCAGCATGCGAAGAAAACGGGTCTTGCTCTACAACTTGATTGAACTCTTTTTCTATTTACTATTCGCTGGAGGTCTACTTTATTTCACAGTCGACACCATTTATGTAGCGCTCGTATTTATTATTCTAGCTATCGATCAAACCATTCACACTTATTTAGGAATCGCATTAAAAGGTTACCGCATCGGTATTACAAAAAATGCCATCGTCTCAGCCGATCGCGAAACGAAAGCGATTTACTTCAAAGGATTGAAAAAAATATCAAAACATCAGCAGACGATCTATTTTGAGTA
>CAYFTH010000011.1:0-29675 GCA_964346075.1 uncultured Fluviicola sp.
TTGCCCGTTCCTATCTCCCTGAGCCAGTCGGCCCACGATCGCCACTACTATTCCTTGTTTTTATCAAAGTTAAATACATAAACTCCCGATGCACTAATTTGGTTAATTGCAATTAATGGTAGAGAACCATTAAGCATGATATTAACATATGAAAAGAATGTGGCTTCAAAATTACTAAAAAGTAAGTTTGCAAGCAACGCTAAAAAAATTGCCGCAAGTGGGAATATTAGATTTGGAATTTTCCAAATGCTATCATCTTCACTATTAGATTTTTTAATATTATTTATCAGTTCTCTGTCTTTCTTATTGACAAACTTTATTCTTTTAAACATAATTTATTCTTTCAAAATTAGAACAGTGTTTTTCATATTTAATTTTCCTAGCCCCTCATCCAAATGCAACTTAACCAACCTCCCCAAATCCTTGTCATTTTTATAAATCCCATATAAATTACAAATCATCCCAAGGTAAATATTTTCATATTCCCCAAAAAGTACTTTCCGCGAATATTCTTTACCACTAGAATCAGAAAGGTTTTTTAAATCGAGCTTTTTACCTTCTTTCAATGAATGAGCAATAGCCAATCGTGCAATCACATTTTCAGCGCCTAAATTGTGTTTTCTCGTTAATTCAGAAACGAGTTCTTTATTTTCTTTACTGGTTCTAATATGCGAAAACATGGGTTTGTTCGTTAAATTTATCAAATAGTTCGCCAACTTTTACTTCATCAATAGAAGAAACACCTTCAATATTATTAATCAAATACGTTGAATTTACATTGGGCTTTAGGGATTGATATTCTTTTCGAGTGAGCTCCTTTTCAAGTAATGGAAATAATACAACTTGGTCAGCTATTGATGGGTAAAACTGTTCCAAAATATTATTCGAATGTTCTAAATCAAACTTCTGTAATGGACTATCGATAAAAATAGGGAACTCTATTTTAGACTCATCAACTAACGCTTTTAATAAGGCTGTAGCATACAATTGTTGCTCTCCTTTCGACATGGAATCTTTATCTCTAACTTTCCCATCTGGCTTGATCAAATCAATATCCATCACATCATACTCGATGCGGATATTTACTTTAGCGACAAAGTCTTTTTTGTGCATCAGCTTTTGTAAACCAAGTAAAATTGCTTTTTCAAGTGCATATTTCTTTTCCTCTTTGATTCGAACCGTTAATGTATTGATCCGTTCCAAAAGCTTCTGGGTCGTTTCGTATTTCTTTTGATCCGTTTCAATCAGATTAAACTTCTTTTCATATTCAGAAAGCACCTTAGCATTAGAGGTGAATTCAGACTTTAACTTCCCAAGTTCTTGTAGTAACTTTTCTTTTTTCTCTTGTGCTTTTTCAATTGTAGTTTTTAATTCTTCTTTATCTTTTCTTAACTGCTGAGCAATAGGATTTCCTTTTTTGGATTCAGCTTGCTTTATTTTACGATTCAAGCGACCAATATGTTGACGAATATCTCTTTCGTTTTTAGTGATCATTTCAAACTGCTGCTTAAAAGAATTCGTGACGTAATCATACGTTGCGATTATGCCACGTGTTTCTTCATCTGAATAATCGAGCAAAATCTTTGTTTTGCTTTTAAAAACTTCTTTTGAACGCTCTTTTTCTATTTCGGCAACTGCTTTATCCAATTCTTTTTGGTTGTCCTTAAATGCAGGTAGTTTTTCTAGTTTTTGCTTTAATGACTTCGTAAATTGTTTGATTTCTTCCAAAACAAAATCACTATTGGCATTTATTTTCTTTGCAGTTGATTCTTTCTTGAGTTGCTCAATTAAGGCGGCAAATTGTTTTTCAGCAATAGCCAAAGGTACTAAGTCCATTACATCCTTTAGGTGACTTTTAGCTTCAACCAATTCGTTTTGTAATTCAGATCGTTGTTTTTTCAATGCATTGAGGTCTTCCATCGTCATCGAATTACCTTCTCGAATTAACTTTTCCTCTATGACTTCAATCTTTGTTTTGTTTTGCTCAATCGTTTGATCAAGTTCAAACAACTTGTTTTCATTGATCTCAGTAAGTTTTTTTAACTCATTATCTTTTTCAATAAGTTGGTCTAGTTTTTCTTTATTAACACCTTTTACACCACCTCTTCTAAGCTTTGTTAAAAGCGTATTGAGATTGTATTTTAAATCTTCATATTTCTTGATCCCCAAAACTTCCGAGTAAGCTCTGCTCAGGCTTCTCAGTTCACTTTTCGTTTTTGCTTCGGCTAGCGAAACAATCTTTTCAGCATCAAAAAAGAAAAATTTAGCGATTTCTCTGGGTAAAATAAAGTCATTGATAAAAATATCGTATCCGACTTCTTTTGTAAGCTCGTTTTCCATTTCGTCAATAAGGATAGAAAGGCTTTCTTTGTTGTTCCTGTAGCTGTAAGACCGTTTAATGACTACTTTTTGGCATGGAACAGATGGAATCATAACATCAGCTAATTCAAGTTCCACACTCATCTCAACATCATTCGATTTTTTCTTCTCGTAATGATTAACTGCCGTATGGTTTACGCTAGCTTTTAAATAATTTTCATATCCACCATGATTATTGATATCACGCTTATATTTATCCTCAACTTGTTTCATTAATGAACCGTACATCACCCAAATCAAAGAAGTAAGAAAAGTCGTTTTACCGAATCCATTTTTACCAGCAATAACAGAAACATTCTTATCTTCATCTTTTTTGAAATTGATTTCAGTTGACCCGTAGCCTCTGTAGTTATTTAATGCAATTCGGTTAATTCTCATGATGCCTTTTCTTTTACAAAGTCCTCAATTCTTTTTTCTACATCACTGTGAATACCGTATTTGGAAACTAGTAATGTTTTTGATTCCTGTAATGCAATCAAATTGTCAATCAGTCCATAATATTCGGGGTCATCTTCACAAACATCACCTAACAACCTTCTTTCCGTTTGGCTTAGAGATTTCAAATTGTTTGTTGAAAGTTCTTTATCAAATACTTTTCGGTAAATATCACTCACTGTTTTATCAAAAAAGCCATCGCGATTCCAAATAACCTGAATAGCAATAAGCTCTTGGTTGGTAATTAATGTGATTTCTGGTTTTACTTTTTGAACATCTTTTTGTATTTCGAGTAATCTTCGAAGTAGTCTAACCATGTAACCATGGTTATAATTCCCCTGGTTGTGTCCATCTTCAGTAACAGCAGGCATTCCATTTCTCCTGGTATTAGAACGATTTTCACTTAAATTACGTCCTTCCACTAACTCATTTCGGAACTCGAGTAATGGAATCATCCATTCTTTCCCATTATCAATAAGCGCCGACATTGACTTGTCCTCTTTAACAACAGTACATGTCCAACACCCAAACCTACTTTGCCCGCATGAGGTATGCTTTTTATTTGTAACCACAGTTGGGCATTCATAATCATCGGCACTTGCGTCAGAGTATATTTGGAAAAGAATCGAATTATCAAATCCCCAGGGAGAAGGAACTGTGTTGATGATAAACCAAATTTCCTCTAGCATCAACTCTTTGATTGGAGCAAAAACAAAAGTGTTTGGGCTTGTTGAGTGCCTTGATAAACGGCTTTCTCCACGTTCATGTTTTCTCATTGAGCGCTCACGTGTTTTACTCTCATCGTAACGTGTGCCCAATAAAACAATAGCTTCTCCTTTTATATCAATTTGCTCGTGAAGAAAGCTTGAAGTTGGTCGAATTTTCAATCTGTCTGTACACCATCTAAACGTGTTATTTGGAACAGGATATCCCCTTCCAAGCACATTCACCCAAAACGATTCATCTAATTTCGGAGTAGTTTTCTTAACGAAAATTGGTAAGTCTTGCTCTCTGGCAGCCACTTGAATTTTGGATAAAACCTCATCTACATAACCTTCAATAATGGGGTTTTCGACCATCGTGTCATTACAAACTACATGGACAGGTCTTTTTAACTGAAAAGGATTTGGAAAATCTTCTCTAATTCTTCTAAGTGCAATCCAAACTAAAGTTAAAAGAACGGTAGAATCTTTACCTCCACTAAACCCAATAATCCAGGGTCTATCTGTTTTATCGGCATAAGCATATTGGTCAATGATATCATTGATTATTTTCTCGGCTCTCTTGCTTTTTACTTCTAAATACATCTCCTATTATTTTTTCTCCAACTCCCCAACCTTCTCTTCCAGCGCCTCTATTCTCTTCTTCTGCAGCTCAATGATGTAATCTTTATCATCTGCTTGAGCTTGATCAATCGCGTTTTCTGTTCTCAGCATATCACCTTCACCGCGAAACAACCAATCCGCAGAGAGATCTTTATAGGTTGTTATCAGTTTTGATATGTTTTTTCCTGAGAAAGAACCTCTTTTTCTTGCTTTACCTATTAGCCCATTGGGAATCCCTGTTTCTATGGTAAGCTTATTATCATTAAGCCCTTTATATTTCATATAAACATCCAACCGTTCAAAAAAATCTATCATTTTTTCTATAAAATGTTTGGTTATAAATATCAATAATGATATGTTTGTACTGCTTAATAATAGTAACAAATATAAAAAAAGGATGCATGCTTGCACAAAGAGTATGTTCTAGTTTTTTATGCAAAAAAATTAAATTATGGGATTTTTTAGTTGGTTGACAAATGACTCAAAAGAAAGTATTGCAAATTATCATTCTTCAAGACCTACGTTTACAGTATACCTTATAGACAACAAAGGAAATAGTTGGGAAGAAAATGCATACCGAGGATATGGTGAGTTTGGAGGTAAAGACTTTTATGAGTTAGCCGCCGAAATGAATGGTGAAGAAGGGCGAAATAAGGGACTTGATCTTTGTTTTGAGCCGGATAAAAAAGATGTCCTCTATCCAAATTTGGTAAGACACCTCGATAATTGGAAGTGGATCAATGAAAAACCGCAGGATTGTCCCTGGCAAGGCTACTTTTATGAATAATGTAGTCCGCTATTTTTTATTAAACCAAATCCATACCTATTGTATTCGTAGTTCAACATTCAATATGTAGCATACCAATGACAGCTTGAGCATTTGAGAAGGTGACCTTAAATTGCTGATTTTCGAGTTGCTCCACTGTTGTTTCCGACACGTCAATTGCTTACTTTTACGGCGAAGAAAAACTCAAACGCGTGAATACACCATTGCCAGAAGAAGCAGAGAAAAAAGGAGTGGCTCTCCTCGGATCCACCGGTTCCATCGGGGAGCAAACATTAACCGTAGTTGCCAACTATCCGGATTATTTTGAACTGGAAGTTATTACGGCTCATAACAACGCCGATCGTTTGATTGAACAAGCGCTCCAGTTTCGTCCAAAAACAGTCGTCATCAGTAACGATGAGCATTACGAGCGCGTGAACGAAGCCTTGTGGGAACATGATATTCACGTTTTCGCGGGTGCAGATGCGCTCTGTCAAGTGGTGGAATATGGAGAAGTTGATGTGGTGTTGACCGCTCTTGTTGGTTATGCGGGGCTTCAGCCAACCTTACGAGCCATCGAGGCCAAAAAGAACATTGCCCTGGCGAATAAAGAGACATTAGTTGTTGCTGGTGCATTGGTCACAAAGCTGGCACGTGAAAATGGTGTCAACATTTACCCTGTGGACTCTGAACACTCCGCTATTTTCCAATGCCTCGTTGGTGAATTTCACAATAAAATTGAAAAAATATATCTTACCGCTTCAGGTGGTCCCTTTAGAGGCTGGACGACCAAAGAGCTCGAAAATGTACAACCCGAACAAGCCCTCAAACACCCGAACTGGGATATGGGAGCCAAAATCACCATCGATTCTGCTACACTCATGAATAAAGGGCTGGAAGTCATCGAGGCCATGTGGTTATTTCACCTAAAACCTGAACAAGTCGATGTAATTGTTCATCCGCAATCGATTATTCACTCCATCGTGCAATTCGAAGATGGAAGTATGAAAGCACAAATGGGATTACCAGACATGAAGTTACCCATACAATACGCTCTCACCTACCCCGAACGCTTTAAGACAGATTTTCCGCGGTTTAATTTCCTGGATTATCCTTCACTCACTTTTGAGCAACCCGACCGATCTACATTTAAAAACCTCGATTTAGCCTTCCGTGCTATGGAAATAGGCGGTACCGCTGCCTGCGCACTCAATGCGGCGAATGAAGTTACCGTTCAGGCTTTTCTCGACGGCAAAATAAGCTTCTTGTCGATCGCAGCGATCAATGAAGAAACAATGACAGCTATTGAAACGATCGAACAACCCAATTACGAAGATTATGTAAAAGTGGATGAAGCTGCTCGCGCAAAAGCACGCGAACTTTTGGATCAGGTATAAATCTCACAGAACTGAAATTCCTCATACAATTTGGCTTTTTTATCTGGAACGTACTTATTCTCACAGTAAGGAAGTCAACAGTAAGTTTGGAAGGAGGTGTTGTCAACGTTTTAACAGACGGTAATTGAATAGCTACAGGTTTTAGTTGTCCGTGATGCGTTACTATTGATCAGTTGGTAGGGCATGGCTAAGGCGTGGTGGTGCCGCGATGAATTATGGGTAATGAATCGTTGAAAAGCTCAAAAAGAGAGAGGCTGAGTACGTGTCCAACTCAACCTCTCGTAGTAGTAAGTTAAATAATGTAGTGTTAAAAACTATTGTTCCTGCAAAAGTAATCGAGAACAGTGTTTATTTTCAGGGGGGCAGCCCCTCAATTTATAACAACTTCTAATTTTTATTCACCCCTCTTTTCTGTGCCGGCGCGAATATTCGTGCATCAGCTACGAAAGTTCCAAAAGGAAGCAAAGAAGCGACGTAGGCATAAAAATTCGTCAACAACGACCATTTATAGTCACGATTCACCACAAATACCATCACACAATAGGCGATGAATAAAACACCATGAGCCATTCCTACAATTTTATTGGGCATGGGCATATCATAAGCATACTTGAGGGGCATCGTCAGCCCTAACAGCAAGTAAGAAATCCCTTCTAACAAGGCCAGTATCCGCAGTGTACCGATCAAAGAATTGAACCGCATAGTTTTTAGCTAAAGGTAAGAACTCTATCTCAAAAAAGCGCGACAGCTCAGTGAATTATCACCTGGAAAGGCAGCTTTTGTCAGGGTTTTACCGGTTACTTCCCGTTTTTGCTAAATTCTTCGATAATGTTTTTATGCTCCAACACCCAGATGAGTAAGCTATTGTTACGCGCGTTGAGTTCCAATTTCTTACAAATGCGTGAACGGTAATTTTCTACCGACTTATTGGACACGAATAATAAATCGGCTATTGCTTTACTGGAATGTTTTTTTCCGACGAGCTGCAGCGTTTTGAGTTCGGCTGCAGTGAGTGTCTCCAGTTTTTTTATGATGGATTGATATTCGCGCAATTCGCGTTGAATTTTAGGAGATCTGCGCAACGATCGCGCCACATAGTTTTCTCCACGCATGACTGCATTGATACAAGCAACGAGCTCATCTGACGTGTTATCTTTAACGAGGTATGCGTGAGCACCTGAATCCATTGCTTTTCGCAACATCTCACCATCGTTATACATTGTTAATATCACCAAACGTGTGGTCGAAGCAGCAGCTAATTCCCGCGTCAATTCCAGCCCGTTTTTTCGGGGCATATCAATATCGAGAAAAGCCATCTGTGGTGCGTGCTCCGTTATAAATTTACCCGCTTCTTCCCCATCGGCAAATTCGTTGATCTTTGCATCGGGGTATGCGTTCACGAGGAGCGCCTTGAGTCCACTGCGAAATATCGGATGATCATCTGCTATGACAAATTCCATCATGCGTTTTTAATCGTTACAACCAATTTAAACCCTTTACCGGGGCGACTGCTCAAGGTGTGTTTTGCACCCATTTTTTCTGAACGTTCCCGAATGGTCATCATTCCGAGCCCCAAGTCTTCATTATGGGGGACAAAACCTTTACCATTATCGCGATAAACAAATTCAAATCCATCCAGCGTTGGCTTCATATCTATTTTGATGGCAGATGCTTCTGCATGTTTTACCGTATTATTGATACATTCTTGTGCAATACGATAAAACTGCGATTGAATGCGCAATGAGAGTTGATCTACGCGATTTGAAATTTCAGTACTACACACGATTCCCGTGTCTTCCTCCGTGCGTTCAAGCAAACTTTTCAGTGAACGCTTCAATCCAATTTTTTCAAGATAAGAAGGATGTAGCTGGTGCGACAGCTCCCTGGCGTGCTGGATAATTTCTCCGAGCCGTTCCTCCATGTTGTCAATATGTGGCAATTGCCCCTTTTTAAACAAATTAATTTTTGATTTTGCCACAGAAAGCGATTGTCCAATGTCATCATGTAGATCTCGTGAAATGCGGAGACGCTCTTGGTCCAGGCTTTCAATGAGTTGTTGGCTGAACTTCCTTTGTTGGGCGCGAGAAAGGCGTAAATGACGCAAATAAAAAATCACAATCGTGGCTAAGACCAAAAAAGAACCGATAATAGTGATTAATATAATTTTGGATTGTTTCAATCGATTTTCTTTCTCGAGCATATTTGTAATTGCGCGTTGTTCTTTAAGTTCAGCTTCCTTTTTTTCAGTGGCATAAATGACCTGGAGCTGAGCAAAGCGTTCCTGGTTGGTAATTTCGTCGATACTGTCGCGCAAATGCACGTATTGTTCAACGTTTTTTAGGGACGCTTCATAATTGTTCAGTACTTTATGTGTCTCAGCAAGTTGTTCATAGCTTTCGATCAGGTCTTGTTCGTTATCATAGGTCTTTGACAATTTTAAGGCCGTATCCAGAAAACTGAGCGCCTCTGTATGGTTTGCTCTGTTTCTAGCCACTTGAGCTTTTAAGAAATAGGGTTTTGCAACGTGTTGAAAAGCCGAGATTCGCTGAAAGATTTGCAAGGAAGAGTCTGCGTGCGCCATCGCCGCTTCATTTTGTTCATCAAAAGCGTATCCATTGCTGAGGTTGAGGTGCGTTACAGCAATGTTGTAAGGGAAACCGAGGCGATGTGCATTTCGAAGGGTCTTTTTGAAATGCTCAATCGACTTCTTGTAGGCCTCCGTTTTATCGTACAATAACCCTATATTGTTTTCTAGATTAAAAGACAGCCTGAAGTTATCAATTTCTTCTGCGAGTGCCACTCCTTTTTGAAAGTCCGTCAATGCACCGTCGATCTGATCGTTTTTGAACTTAATCAACCCTATATTGTTTAACAGCATGCCTTTCAGGTAATTATCGTTTAAGGTGTCGGCATACCCAAAAGCTTTCAAATAATATTCGAGGGCTTTTCCTTTATCGTGTTTTCGCTCATGGATGATTGCTATACCGTTGTAACATTCAATCGCGTTTTTGTAGTCCTTGCGTCGCAACGCGTGATGGAGTAGCTCAAAAAATTTGTTTTCTACCGCTGTCAACTCTTCCCTTTCCATGGCAATGAAATTTTGTCGAATTTTGGTAGCGTGCCATAGGGTCGTGTCTCCTGATTGTTGTGCTAATAACAGTGTTGTATCATAATATTTTCCTGCTCTTTCGAGTCGGCCAGAGTAGAAGTTGAAGTTACCATAGTACTGATATATTAAACCTTTTTTAGCGCGATCATCTTGTTGTTCAGCGATGTTAATAGCTTTTTTACCGTAGTTAAAAACGCTGGCAGAATCGTAATAAGTGCTCGTTCGAATCCGATCAGCTAATTCCTGAAAGCTGATTTCCTGACCAGTCACGGCTACAGCATGTAACACCAACAGCAACAAGAATAAAACGTAACGCGCCATTTTTACAACTTTCAATTTAAATGAAAATTCCCTCAATGTCTGTTCATCTCACATTTTAGGCTGCGACATTAAGGCATTCTGGTTAAGTAAAAATACAATAACTCAACTAACAAACAGCAAACAGTGGATAACATTTTGGTTGAGGGGTGTTAAGCGAGACCGATTCTCTACCTGCGGCTCAAACAGGCTACTATGCTACGAAAGTGTCTTTTTAAAAGACGAACATCGCTTTCAGCCATACGAACAACTTGACTATAAACTTTTTTTAACACTTAAGTCCGAAAATATTTTCTTATATTCGAATGAACTAAAAATCATTTTGCGATGGTTGAATTGAGTAAAAAAATATTATTGAAGGTGAGTTTTGATCAGCAGCTCTTTCACAAGGAGCTCGTTAAAGCTGTGAATTGGATCCAGCGATCGGATGATTTTCAAAAATTCAGAGCATGGTGTATGGCTGAATTTGGTCATCGATATCCTGGTGTACTTCAACAAGTGTTTAGTAACTAGTAATTGATAAATTTTAACCTGGAGAGGGTTCGTAGCCCTCTTTTTTATGAATTTAAGTGCTTGATATTCCGCATTAAACCGCTATATTTCGTTCGCTTTACGGGACTTTTTCTAAAAATTTCATTAAACACTTCTCGCGTCAGTTCTTTCCAGTCGCGTTCGTCCATTGATTTTAAACTTGGGTGTGGCTGAAAAGCGGGCTCTTGATGTTGTTTTGCAAATCGATTCCAGGGGCAAACTTCTTGACAGATATCACAGCCAAACATCCAATTTTCCATCTTTCCCTCTGCTTCTTTGGGCAATATTTCATCTTTGAGTTCAATTGTCATGTAAGAAATACACTTTTTAGCATCAATTTCGTACGATTCAAGGGCATTTGTAGGACAAGCATCAATACATCGGGTGCATGTCCCGCAATAGTCTTTTATAGGACCATCAGGCTCTAATGGAAGATCAATAATCAATTCGGAAATAAAGAAGAAAGAACCCTCTTTCGGATGGATGAGGTTGGTGTTCTTCCCTACCCAGCCTAAACCTGATTTTTTTGCCCAGGCTTTGTCCATGACGGGCGCCGAATCAACAAAAACACGACCCGCTATGTCACCAACGGATTCCTGAAGCTCAGTAAAGAACTGTTTGAGTTTATCCTTGATCACAAAGTGGTAATCTTTTCCATAAGCATATCGCGATATTTTAGGTGCTTCATCGGGTTGGATGTCGTCTGTGTAATAATTGTAGAGCAATGAAACTACGGAGCGAGCACCAGGCACCAGTTTTCGTGGGTCCAGGCGCTTATCAAAATGATTTTCCATGTAGTCCATTTTGCCGTGGTTACCCCTTTTAAGCCACTCCGTCAAACGTGGCGCCTCTTCTTCCAGGAAATCTGCTTTAGACACACCACAATACATGAAGTCCAGTGAACGAGCGATCGCTTTCACCTTATCCGTGTTCTTTGCTATTTGATAGCTATCCAATTCAAATAAAACTTTAATGAATGATTAAAATAAACCTCCCTGGGGTCCGCGCATTGTTTTCCCGAGGTGTTCGAAGCTTTTTGACGTGACTTTACGACCGCGTTGCGTACGCACGAGATACCCTTCCTGAATTAAAAACGGTTCGTAGACCTCTTCCAATGTACCGGCATTTTCACCAACTGCCGTAGCCAGGGTTGATATGCCTACAGGTCCGCCGTCAAACTTATCAATCAACGCGGATAAAATTTTATTATCCATTTCATCCAGTCCGTTTTCATCCACATTCAGCGCTTTCAATGCTATATTCGTAATTGCAATGTCAATGGTCCCATCACCTTTGATTTGAGCAAAATCACGTACTCTCCTCAGCAAAGCATTCGCGATACGGGGCGTACCTCTGCTTCTACTTGCAATTTCATAAGAGGCCTCCTCATTAATCTGAATATCTAACAGGTCACATGACCGCTGAACAATGAGCTGTAATGTTCCTGCGTTATAATACTGCAGTCTGGAATTGATGCCAAACCGAGCACGTAAAGGTGCGGTTAACAACCCCGATCGCGTCGTCGCTCCTATAAGAGTAAATGGATTGAGCGAGATTTGAACCGTACGCGCATTGGGACCGCTATCGATCATAATGTCTATGACGAAATCTTCCATTGCTGAGTACAGATACTCCTCAATCACTGGGCTTAAACGATGAATTTCGTCAATAAAGAGCACATCGCCTTCCTCAAGGTTCGTCAATAAGCCCGCCAAGTCACCTGGCTTGTCCAGTACGGGTCCAGAAGTGACCTTGAATCCCACCTGCAGCTCGTTGGCAATAATATTCGCCAGGGTTGTTTTACCAAGCCCGGGAGGACCATGTAAGAGCACGTGATCCAAAGGTTCATTGCGTTCTTTAGTAGCCTCCACAAAAATACCCAGGTTTTCAACCACTTTAGGTTGACCTGTAAAATCTGTAAAAGACTTGGGCCGCAGGACGCGGTCAAAATCGCCGTCTTGCTCCTCACTTTCTTTTCTATAGTCAAAATCTTCTTCTTCCACGTCCTTAACTCTTCTCTCAAATATAACAAAAGCCCAGTACACAAATTGCACTGGGCTTTAAATATTATTTTATTCAGAACTAATGTTCTTCCTCACCCTCCTTCAACGGGGTTGTTTGTGGGATATAGTCTTCTTCCATACCAGGTTTAGAATAGTCATACGGCCATCTGTGCACTGTTGGCAACTCACCGGGCCAGTTTCCGTGAACGTGTTTCACCGGAGTCGTCCATTCTAAAGTGTTGGATTTCCATGGGTTTTGTGGTGATTTCTGTCCTCTGAAAATAGAATAGAAAAAGTTAAAAAAGAACAATATTTGTCCAAAGGCACCAATAATCGCAAAGACAGAAATAATGACATTAAGATCTATCATCATTTCAGCAGATGTTGGATTAAAGCCCTCGTAAACAGAGAAATCATAATAACGTCTTGGAGCACCACCTAAGCCGACGAAGTGCATCGGCAAGAATACTCCGTAACCGCAGATAATTGTGATCCAGAAGTGGATATAACCCAATCGATTACTCATTAGTTTACCAAACATTTTAGGGAACCAGTGATATATTCCAGCGAACATACCAAATATGGCAGAAAGCCCCATCACCACGTGGAAGTGAGCGACAACGAAATAAGTATCGTGCACCGAGATATCCAGCGCCGAATCGGCAAGAATAATTCCCGTAACACCACCAGTAATGAATGTTGAAACTAATCCTATTGAGAAAAGCATAGCTGGGGTGTACACAATTGTCCCCTTCCAGAGCGTCGTAATGTAGTTAAATACTTTCACGGCCGATGGAATCGCAATCAAGAGTGTGGTAAATACGAAAACACTACCGAGGAACGGGTTCATTCCGGTTACGAACATGTGGTGTCCCCATACAATAAATGAGAGGAAACCAATCGCCAGAATAGACCCAATCATGGCGCGATAGCCAAAAATTGGCTTTCGTGCATTTGTTGATATGACTTCGGATGAAATACCCAGTGCCGGAAGTAGCACGATGTAAACCTCTGGGTGACCCAAGAACCAGAACAAGTGCTGATAGAGAACAGGAGAACCTCCAACATTATCCAGCATTTCACCACCTACCACTATATCACTCAAGTAGAAGGATGTACCCATTGTCCGATCCATTAACATGAGCAAGACCGCAGCCAATAAAACCGGGAAAGAGAGAACACCAATAATAGCGGTAACAAAAAATGCCCATATCGTTAACGGCATTCGCGTCATTTTCATTCCTTTCGTTCTCAAATTAATCACTGTAACAATATAGTTCAGTGAACCAATCAAAGAAGAGGCAATAAAAATAGACATTGAAGCTATCCACAGTGTCATACCAGTTCCTGAACCAGAAACGGCTTGAGGTAATGCGGAAAGCGGAGGGTATATCGTCCAACCACCCATAGCAGGTCCTGATTCTACAAAGAGAGAAACAAGCATAATGATGGACGAGATAGCGAATAACCAATAAGACAACATATTTAACATACCAGATGCCATATCTCGAGCTCCAATTTGAAGTGGGATCAATAAGTTCGAGAACGTTCCAGATAATCCGCCTGTTAAAACGAAAAAGACCATGATCGTTCCATGTATTGTAACTAGTCCCAGGTACATGTCCTGATTCAGGATTCCGTCTGGTGCCCAACGGTCACCTAAAAATGCATTTAAGAAATCCGATGACTCACCCGGCCATCCGAGTTGGATACGAAAAAAGACCGATAACATCATAGCCACTAATCCCATAAAGATCGCGGTTAACAAGAACTGTTTACTGATCATTTTATGATCCTGGCTGAAGATATACTTTGACACAAAGTTCTCCTGATGATGATCGTGTCCGTGATTTGATTCTTGCGCTACAGCTGCCATTTCTTACTTATTTATAATTTTGCTAATACTCTATTTACTTGTCTTCTACGCGTGCTGCGATAGCTTGATATTTCTCCAATAACTCAGCTTCTTTTTGAGCACGTTCCGTATCTGAATAATTTAACCAGTCAGAACCATCGTAAGTTTTGTGGGCTTTTTGCCAATTTAAATATGCTTCTGGCTCAAGCACTTGTACTTCCATTTTCATTTTGTAGTGCGACCCACCACACACTTTATTACACATCAAAATATATTCAAAGTCCTCATTGTTCAGTTTTTCTTTCATGTCATCCGTTGAATATATCGGCTGAAACTTAAAGTGCGTGGTCATACCAGGCACCGTATTCATCTGAACTCTGAAATGCGGGAAGAAGGCACTGTGAATGACATCTTTCGAACGAAAACTTAACACATAGTGCTGACCCTTGAGAAGTACCAGACTATCTTCAACAATGATATCGTTGTTGGCGAGATCATCCAATGAGTCCTTATAAGTGGCTGACATAGCCTGAAGGTGACGTGCCATACGTTCTTTTCTACCCAGTTCCTGTCGTAAAGCATTGCGTTCATCTCTCGGAAGAACGATGGAAGGATCATTCAACTTGTTTTCTATCATTTCGATACCTTCCTGTCCAGGACTGCCCACCATCATTCTGTTCAGTGCGCTGTCGATATTTGCACGCGTCATGATAGCGTAAGGATTCTGGGGAGTTGTCAATTTATAATCGAAATGACCCAATTCATTGTCTATTCCAGAATATCTGGCCGTCCAGCCAAACTGATAGCTAAATACTTCAATTTTTACGGATTCGTCATCAGCCGTTGTAGTTATATCATTCCAGGTACGAAGACCAAGGATTATAATTACGGCCAGCACCGAAGCAGGAATGACCGTCCAAATCATTTCTAATTTGTTGTTGTGTGGATAATACAAAGCCTTTGCTCCGGGCTTTTTTACATATTTCCATGCAAAAACAAACAACAGCGTATTTGTTAAAAAGAAAATCGCGACGATGATCACGAAGTTCAGGTTCAACAACCAGTCCACCTCCTGACCATGTGTCGTTGCTGCAGGACCCAGATCCACAAAACCGTACTTGATTATCAGCCAAATGAATCCTACGTACAACGCAATCATAAACAACAGCATCATGCGAGAATTGAAGATATTATCCCGGTGGGGAATTTCTTCTTCTCGTTTACCCGTTTGTTTTGCTGTCAACTCATTTACGCGTACTAATTGTGCTATTGCAAGTACGCCTAAAATGATAACCAACAAAATAATCAACTTACTACCCATGTCTTTCTAATTATCGTATTTCAAAAAATTATTAACTCTTAAATTTCGTGATGCAAGGATTCATCCAGGAAGGGGTGATTCTTAGCCGTAAGTGGTGCTTTCGATAAATTATTCAATACCACCCGGGTAAAAATACCCAAGAATAGCAGCCCCATTCCAATTTCTAATAATCCCATGTGTGCAGTTGGTCCCATAGAACCTCCCATCACCATGACCCACGTATCGAGCCAGTGTCCCACAAGAATTACAATTCCAACGAACGTCAAAATGCCAGCATTTCGCTTTGCATCTCTCGACATCAAAATTAACATCGGGAACGCAAAATTTATAAAGAAAAGACCAAAATACAAGGCTTTGTAATTTTCTATACGCATCAGATAGTAGGTTGTCTCTTCGGGTATATTTGCATACCAAATTAACATGTACTGAGAGAACCAAAGATAAGACCACAAAAATGAGATTGCAAAAGTCCATTTTCCGAGGTCGTGAATATGACTTTCGTTCACTTTCGGCAAATAACCTAATTTTTTCAAGTAAAGGGTAAGCACAACGAGTATAATCATCGCACTACACCAAGACCCGGCGAAAACATACCATCCAAAAAGTGTGGAGAACCAGTGAATGTCAATAGACATCAACCAATCCCATGAACTCGCAGAACTAAAAACGGCAAAGAAAACAAGGAAAATTGCGCCCTTACGGTAATTTGTAAAGTGCAAATCCACAGCGCGATCAGGATGCTCATCTTGTAGACGCGAGCGCTTTTTAAACCCATTCCAAAAAATCAGATAAATAGCCATGTAAATCACCGTTCTGATCCAGAAGAACACTTGGTTCAAGTAGGCTCCTTTTCCGGCAGACAGCTCATCATAGTGTGATCCACCCTCTTCCATCACTTCGGGATCCATCCATTGATAAATGTGTGCACCCTGCATGAAGCTAAGTGTTAAGAGTGTAATCAACATAAAAGCTATCCCGATCGGTAAAAATCCAGCTACCGCCTCTATGATGCGCTTAATTGCCGCATACCAACCCGATTCTGTGGCATATTGCAGCGCCAGGAAAAATAGCGCACTCAATCCAATTGAAAAGAAAAAGAGGCTATTCGACAATAGGTTTGCCATAAACTGCTGACCAAGGTGTCCATACCCGGAAGCAACGATGATTCCAATTCCTGTAAAGACAATACCGATAACCATCAATACCGTCGTCCATACTTTGGCTTTATTTGAAACTTGATATTCCATTATATCCAACTATTTACTTCGTTAATCCAATTTATTCTTGTACCGTACTTTCCGCTTCAGCACTCTCTTCTTCAGTAGACTCTTCTTCCAACCCTTCTTCATCCGTTTGATCGGAAGAAGCTTCAGAATCCTCAGAAAAATCACCATAATCATCAAACCTAAATTGGTTTACATAATGTACGAGTGTCCAAATTTCTTTCTTATTGAGAATCATAGAGTGCGCACCCATGGCACCCTTTCCGTAATAGATCGAATAAAATACTTGTCCGTCCCCTAAGTCCGTAAGGTTTTTGTAGTTTGGTACTCCGGCATATGCACCACTCTGAACCATTGGGCCATTACCTTCGCCATTTTCACCATGGCAGTGTTGACATTTAGAAGCGTAAATTTTTTCACCCCTGTCCAGAACGGCATCCACATTTTCAGCTGTCAACTGAATTGGGTTTTTATCTGCTTTCGCCTTTTTATATTCTGAATCGACACTATCACTGAGTATCCAACCTTCTACTTCATATAAACCGTGTGTCACATTCGCAGCCTTACTAGCTTTTCGATGATAAGGTAACATCATCGCTACTTCGGAAGAATCCGTTCCACGGTAAGGAATCGTTCGGTGTGGTGGACGTAAGGCACTTTGTTGAGTCTTGTATTTTTCCACCTCTTTCCCTTGAATATGACCATAGTCAACATACGGCTCTACAGCTGGTGAACGATACATATCTGGCATGTATTCCAATCCTGAAGAATCAGGATCGGTGACACATGATGAAATGACAATCATCCCAGCACCTAGTGCGGTAACATAACTTGCTATTGCCTTTAATTTTTTCTTCATGGCAAATTATTTAATTTCTTTTTGATCTAATTCAACTACTCCCGTTTCCTTTAACATCTTCTCCAATTGATCCGATTTGTAGGATTCATTTTCAGACAAACGCAACTCCATCACAAACCGATCATCTGTAGTACGAGGATCAGGATTTTCAGCCGGCATACCTGGAATGGTGTGATTTCTCAAAAGATAAGTAATCGCCATTCCATGAGCAGCACATAGTACTGTAAACTCAAAAGTAATCGGTACGAATGCAAGGAAGTTTTCGAGATAACTGAAACTAGGTTTACCACCTATGTTCATCGGCCAGTCCTGAACCATGAAGTAGTTCATCCCAATGGTGGCTAGCATCAACCCGGTCAGGCCATAAAGAAAGGCCATAATACCCAAGCGCGTATCTTTAACACCAATAATGGGATCAATACCATGTATGGGGAATGGCGAGAATACTTCATTCACCTTAATACCCTTAGACACCAACTTCTTCGCGCCCGCTTTGAGCACTTCATCGTCATCGTACATTGCATATATTACAGTATCTGCCATGTCCTTAGTTGTTATTGTTATTCATTAAATCTTTCGCTTGTTCCGCCCAGTCATTCTCAGCTCTACCCAATTTCGCACCGGTTATCTGCTCGAGCGTTGAGATATCTTCCGGAGTTAGTTTAGCGATTTGTTCAAGCGTAAATATTCCGACATCATTCAACTTCGTCTCGATGACTGGACCAAGTCCTTTAATTTGTTTCAAGTCATCTTTGTCTTCTTCGCTTGCTGAGCCAATACGGTCGAGGAGTTTATTTAGCTGGGTTTCGTGTTTATCCTCAGCGGCTGTAGCTTCAGTTGTTGAAGACTGACTACCGTCATTTGAAGTTGTATCAGCTGCCGGCCCCTTATTCGCTAAGTGCTGTTCACTTAAACTGAAAGCAGGGCTATGTGCATCCCCATTTTTAAACGATTCACCAGAACCTCTTAAAATCGATTTAATCTCATTCAAAGCAAGTACGGGGAAGAATCGTGCAAACAATAAGAAGAACACAAAAAACAAGCCGATCGTACCAACGAATACACCAATATCAATGTGCGTTGGGTAGAACATACTCCATGATGAGGGTAAGTAATCGCGGTGAACGGATGTAACGATAATTACGAATCGCTCAAACCACATACCAATGTTTACCACAATTGAGATCACGAAGGTAAATAAAAGGCTTCTTCTTAATTTTTTAAACCACATCAGCTGAGGTGAGACCACATTACAAGTCATCATAGAAGCGTAAGCCCACCAATACGGACCTGTGGCTCTGTTAATAAACGCATAAGCTTCGTATTCTACTCCTGAATACCACGAAACGAACAGCTCTGTCAAATAAGCAACACCTACAATAGAACCCGTTACCATAATAACAATGTTCATGTATTCGACGTGTTTCGTGTGGATATATGCTTCCAGCTTCATCGCCTTACGCATCACTAGCAGTAATGTTTGTACCATGGCGAATCCAGAGAAAACCGCCCCAGCAACGAAATAGGGAGGAAAAATCGTGGTATGCCAGCCTGGGATAACAGAAGTAGCAAAGTCAAATGATACAATTGAGTGTACGGAGAATACAAGTGGAGTTGCTAATCCGGCTAATACCAATGATACTAATTCAAAACGATTCCAGTGCTTTGCCTTTCCGGTCCAGCCAAAAGAAAGCATAGAATACATGCGTTTCGGAATCGGTTTTTTCACGCGATCGCGAATTGTTGCAAAATCTGGAAGCAAACCGATATACCAAAAGACGAGCGACACCGATAAATAGGTCGAAATTGCAAAAACGTCCCAGAGTAGTGGCGAATTAAAGTTCGGCCATAAAGAGCCAAATTGGTTAGGCAGAGGTAATACCCAATAGGCCACCCAAATTCTACCCATGTGGATGAGCGGGAACAAACCTGCCATAAATACGGCAAAGATAGTCATCGCCTCAGCTGACCTGTTAATGGCCATTCTCCATTTTTGACGGAATAACAACAATACGGCAGAGATAAGTGTACCGGCGTGTCCGATACCAACCCACCAAACAAAGTTCGTAATATCCCATGCCCAACCGACAGTTTTATTTAACCCCCAGGTACCAATTCCGGTACCGAGTAAATACAAAATACATCCCACGCCGTACAAACCGATGATCGCTGCGATGGCGAACAGGATGTACCAGGTTTTGGGCGCTTTGTCTTCTATAGGCTTACAAACGTCCTCAGTAACGTCGTGATACGTTTTGTGACCTAATATCAGGGGTTCTCTGATTGCTGCTTCTTTATGCATTACAATTCAATTTATCGTTTAATGATGTGTATTCGTTTCATGTTCTCCCTCATGGCTATCATGCCCTCCATGATGTGCACTTTCTTCCAGTTCCTCCTGGATTTCAGCGAGGTCTTCATTCTCTTCGTTTCTCACCTTCACTTTGTACCAAATATTGGGTTTAACTCCAATTTCTTCCAATGCTTGATAAGCGCGTTTATCTTCAGACGATTTTCTCACTGCTGATTCTGAATCGTTCCAGTCACCAACTGTTATAGCATCTGCCGGACAAGCTTCAGAACAAGCCGTTGTAACATCTCCGTCTTCCACAGGTCGTTGTTCTTTCTTCGCATTCAATTTACCTTCCTGAATTTTTTGAACGCAGAATGAACATTTTTCCATCACACCTCGAGTACGAACAGTAACATCTGGATTCAGCACCATTCTTCCGAGGTCATCCTGAGCAGGATTCACTTCGCTAAACTTCTTGTATGAAGGGTAGTTGAACCAGTTAAAGCGACGCACTTTGTATGGGCAGTTATTTGCACAATAACGTGTTCCAATACAACGATTGTACGTCATTTGATTCAAACCTTCATTGGAGTGTGTCGTTGCCGCAACGGGGCACACCGTCTCACACGGCGCGTGATTACAATGGTGGCACATCATCGGCTGATGTACAACCTTAGGATTAGATGCAGGCTTTTCGGCATCATCATAACTAAATGTGTCCTTGTCTTCCCGTTGACCAACTGTTGCTTCCTCTCCTGATGCGTAGTAGCGATCTAAACGCAACCAATGCATTTCACGTCCTCTTCTCACCTCATCCTTCCCAACTACGGGAACATTATTCTCAGATTGACAAGCAACAAGACATGCTCCACATCCAAAACAAGATGACAAGTCAATGGTCATTCCCCATCGATGTCCAACGTTTTCAACTGGGTGTGCATCCCAGAGGTCAAATTCTTTTAACGGTGCCTCTACGTGGTCTCCTTCGTCGTTGATCTTTTGAAGCGTCCAATCCGGATTATAAGCTTCTTTGGAATGGTGCTTATAGATATCAAATGTAGTTTCACGTACAATCGAATTACGACCCATCACCGTTTGGTGAATTTGCGTCGTTGCAATAGGATAAGTGCCGCCCGTTTTTTCAATCACAGCAGCATTAGAAAAGAGTATCGAATCTCCAACAACTGCAGTCATTCGGAAAGCATTTTTACCAATCGGCTTTCTATTTCCGTTTTTATCTTCTGCATACCCTCCGTATTCTTTAGTTTGAAAGGCTGCTTTACCAATTTTTTCTCCATTTTCACCACGTCCGTAACCGAGTGCGAGTCCAACTGTTCCATTCGCCTGACCTGGCGACGGATAAACGGGTAATTCATAAACAACATCTCCCACTGTAATTTTCGCAAGCGAAGCGCCGTGTTCTTGATCTATTTCCAAATTGTAACCCTTCGCCTCCATGGTAGAAGGATTCATCGTAATATAATTATCCCAGGTTACTTTCGAAATTGGATCTGGCATCTCTTGAAGCCATGGATTATTCGCATGATCTCCCGCACCGATGGCGGCTTTTTGATACATCACGACTTCCCAATCTCCTGCAACTGGTAAATCTTTTTTCACTTTATTTAGTGCTCCGTCATTGAACGAAGGCTCTGATGCCCCCGCAGCTGTTTTTGACATTACACTGTCATGTACAGTCTTGTTCCAGAACATATCAAAATTTGGATATGCGCTGGTATCATATCCGTTATCTCTCCAGGTTTCCTGCATAAAATTGAGGAACACCTTGCTGTCTTTTCCTTCACGACTGGCATTATCAGACCAAACGAGGAACGATTCCTGCGCCGCCACGGTGTCGTGTAATGGGCGAATTGAAGGCTGAGCGATTGCATATTCATTCGCTTTCGGAGCAAAATCATTCCAGGCTTCCAACGCGTGGTGATCTGGTACGATAAATTCACATTTTGACGCTGTTTCATCAGCGTACTGCGCGAGCGAAACTGTCAAACTCACGTTCTTCAGTCCTTCAGCAAAACGTTTACCCGTTTTCGCAGAATAAACAGGATTTGTGTTGTAGAAGAAAATTGCATCGGGTCCCTTTCCTTTAGCGACGTCAGCAACAAGTTCATTCATTTTATCATCTTCAGAGGCAAACAGTTGAATTGGGTTATTCACATTGATGGTTTCACTGTAAGCACCAATCAGTTTATTCAACTTATTCACCAATACCTGAATACCAACACTGTTTGATCCCGAAACAACAAGACCCGACCCCTTTTTCAAATCAGAAGCCATCTTTTTCACCATTGCAGCGTCAACAGATTTTGGTAAAGTAGAATCAACTCCAGTAGAACCTCCCCCACAAGCTTTTATCAGAGCAGACAATACTGCTGCCTCCTCAGAAGGCTTGATCATGATGCGTTCGTCAGCATTAGAGCCAGTAATCGACATATTCGATTCAACTTGGTAATGCTTAGACATCCAGTCATTATCCGGGTTTCTCCGCTCTCCATATTGCCTAACAAACTGTGTTGGCAATAACCACGAATTAAGGAAGTCTGCACCGAAACTCACAATTGTTTTTGCTTTTGAAAAATCATAATCAGGTATGATAGCTTTTCCAAAAGTACTTTCGTTGGCTTTGCGCATGCCGTGGTATGAAACCGCATCATATTCGATATGTTCGAAACCAGCGCCATTTGTTGCAGCAGAAACCAGTTGATCTACATCATTTTCAGCTGCAGCTTCTGCCATATCCAAGGCTTGTTGATGCTTGTTGTTACCCTCCACGTAATCGCCAAACTTGCGGATCGCACGATAAGATGAGGGTGAGGCTAATGTGTTCGAAACAACGACAACCTTCCCTTTATTCGCTATAATCTTATCAAGCTTTTTCTGAATAGCACTATCCACTTCTGCGGTTGCAGTTGGTTCGCCATTCGCCTGGGCGTACTCTAAACGTTCGCTATCGTATAATGAAAGAACAGACCCTATAATCTGAGGATTAACTGTTCCTTTCGTAAATCCATAATCTTTATTTCCTTTTATAAAAATAGGACGACCCTCTCGCGTTTTAACGAGAATGTTCGCATAAGAATTTCCGTCGTAATAAGTGGAAGCATACCAAGTAGCAACACCTGGCGTTACTTCTTCCGGCTTGTTTACATAGGGAACCGCTTTTGTCACCGGCGCCTCACATGCCGCAATTGTAGCCGCTGCCACACTAAAGCCTAAAAATTTCAAAAAGTCTCTACGCGGGGTAGATGATTCTGATAATTCCTCATCATTCATAAACTCATCTACGCTCACATCTTTCGTGAACTCTTGATCTCTCTGTTCAACGAAACCAGGCGTTTCATTCAACTCTTCAAGACCTTTCCAGTATTTTCTGTTCATTGCCATATCTAATTAAGCTATCAACTCTATTTTACAAATGTTAGTAGTGGCATTTTGCACACTCCCAACCTCCAAGCTCTTTTACGGTTACCTTACCATCTTCCAGGTAATCTTCATAAAGTGACTCGTCGTTTTCTAACAAACGCTTGTGAATCTCATCGTAATATCCGCCTTCTCCTTCAACCGGTCCACTCGAAACTTCTTTCTTACCATGACACTCTATACACCACCCCATCGTAAGTGTTGGTTTTGTAAGCTGAACATTTCCTTCAATTTTATTCAACTCTTCAATTGGTTTTACCTGAGGAAGCTCTTTTTGTTTCGTCATATCCCCGTGACATTGCTTACAATCAATCCCACCCACTTTTACGTGTTGAGAGTGGTTAAAATATACATGATCAGGAAGGCTGTGCACTTTATTCCATACAATGTTTTGCGTTTCCCCAGAGTAAGCGCCAGCTCCTTCAGGATCGAACCCGGCAGCTTCATATATCTTATTAATTTCTTTCGCCTGGGTCTCGTTACCTTTTATTTGTTTGTGACAGTTCATACAAACGTTTACCGTGGGAATACCAGCAGACTTCGACTTATCCGCAGAATTGTGGCAGTATTTACAATCAATACCATTCGTGCCAGCGTGAATATCGTGAGGAAACTGAATAGGTTGACTTGGTTGATAAGAGGTAACCACACCCACTTGATAAAGTTGCAAAAACAGACCGACAATCAGTCCCACAACAATAACTAGAACACCTACACCTACAACTTTTCTGTTTCGGTAAATCCATTTTTTAATTTCATCACCGTAGGTCATTTCATCACCATCTTCCTTGTCGATGTATTGCAACTGACGACGAACACCTCCAACAGAAAGAATAATTACGATGAATATAATCGCCACTATATACCAAATCCATCCGAGGGATTGATCCGTTTCAGCGGCTCCACCAACATTTTGAGCCGTTGCAGCACCAGCCTCAGCTCCGCCTCCTGCGCCAGGCTTGGGTTGCGCATCAACATAATCTAAAATGGCATCGATTTGATCGTTTGTTAAACTCGTAAAAAGTGACATCGCCGTAGGAGACCATTCAGAAACTTCCTTAGCATAAGGGTCATTCGCAGCAGCTACTTGCCAGTTCTTGACCCATTGATAAATCGAACCTTCTTTTGCTCCTCCGTCTTCCCATTTCTGGCGAACCTCGTAAAGCTTGGGCCCCGTCATGTCTTTGTGCGGCTGGTGACATGTTGCACACTTGGAGTTGAATAAAGCCTCACCTTCTTGAGCAATACTCGTGTTGGAGACTACCATTAAAAGCGCTGAGAACAACGCGAACAACCATCTATTTCCTGTAATAAACATCTGATTCTTAGATATTTTTATTTATAATTTCAAATCATAACATGCCTCAGCAAGACATTTATCGAAAGCAAAAATAGCAGATTCACTACATAAGCTGACAGTTTTATGACAATTTTCACTCCGTTCATTTTAATTTAAAACGATTCTAAATAATTCTCAAGCAGCTATTATTGCTACTTATCTGATAATACAACGCCTAGGCGGTTGTCCGATCTCGCACACGGTTTTAACTTATTTTTGCAAGTTATACACAAGAAGCTTTCGTATGTTGATAAATATTCCGGCAGTCCAAACATTTTCGCTGAGCACACATAAAAAAGTTAGGAGCTTCTTCTATATGCAGCAATTTTCTTCATAAAAAAAGCCCCCTATCTTTCCTGAAAGGGAGCTTCTATATTTACTTAAGGTTCTCTTCTTAATCGAGGTCAAACTTTATTCCCTGAGCTAATGGGAGTTCCTTTGTATAGTTAATCGTATTTGTTTGGCGACGCATGTATGCTTTCCATGCATCTGATCCAGATTCACGTCCGCCACCAGTTTCTTTTTCTCCACCGAAAGCGCCACCGATCTCAGCACCAGAAGTGCCAATATTGACGTTTGCAATACCACAATCCGAACCTTCATGAGAAAGGAAATGCTCAGCTTCTCTTAGATTCGTTGTCATAATTGCTGATGAAAGTCCTTGAACGACTCCATTTTGCAATTCTATTGCTTTTGAAAGGTCGTCGGAGTACTTCATCACGTAAAGAATTGGTGCGAATGTTTCTTCCTGAACGATATCGTAGTGATTTTCCACTTCAATAATCGTTGGTCGAACGTAACAACCAGATTCGTATCCTTCGCCTTCTAAAAGACCTCCCTCGACAAGTACGTTACCGCCTTCTTTTTTCGCTTTTTCGATCGCATTCAGATAGTTATTCACTGCGTCTTTATCTATAAGTGGCCCTACGTGATTGTTTTCATCTAATGGATTACCAATTTTGATCTGTTTATAAGCGCTCGTTAAATTATCAACTACCTTGTCGTAAATTGAATCGTGAACGATTACACGACGCGTAGATGTACAACGTTGACCTGCCGTTCCGACAGCACCAAATACAGCTCCAGGCACAACCACTTTAAGATCTGCATCTGGGGTAATAATCATAGCGTTATTTCCTCCAAGCTCTAACAATGATTTACCGAGACGGGCAGCTACGGATTGAGCTACTGAACGACCCATGCGAATAGATCCTGTTGCAGAGACGAGTGGAACGCGTTTATCTTCTGCCAATGCTTTTCCGATTTCAGCATCACCAATAACCATCGATGATACTCCTTCAGGTACATTGTTCTTTTTAAACACTTCGTTCGTGATATTCTGACAAGCAATTGATGTTAATGGTGTCTTTTCCGACGGTTTCCAAAGACAAGCGTCTCCACATGCCCAGGCAATAGCCGTATTCCAACTCCAAACTGCTACTGGAAAGTTGAATGCCGAAATGATTCCTACTACACCTAGTGGGTGATACTGTTCATACATTCTGTGACCAGGGCGCTCAGAGTGCATCGTAAACCCGTGTAGTTGACGTGATAATCCTACCGCAAAATCACAGATATCAATCATTTCCTGCACTTCTCCAAGTCCTTCCTGATAAGATTTACCCATTTCGTAAGAAACGATTTTCCCGAGAGGTTCTTTATAATCGCGCAACGCATTACCCAACTGGCGGATCACTTCTCCACGCTGGGGTGCAGTCCATTTTCTCCATTCAAGAAATCCTTCGTGCGCTTTCATCACTACTTTGTCGTAATCTGATTTTGACGCCAGACGTACTTTTCCGATAACCGATCCATCTACAGGAGTCATCGAATTAATTTCTTCACCTGTCGTGTCCAGCCAATTTTCTCCTGTTGAAGCTCCTTTGTTAGTTTCGTTCTTTATTCCAAGTTGATCTAAAACGTTGTTTATATCAACTCCAGACATTACTTCAGCCATTTGTTTTGTTTTTTGATTTATGCAAACTTAAGGAGTTCTTTTGACAATGAAAAGAAATAAACGGGTTTGACCCCAGATGTTTTTTTCTTAACGACTACGGCAACTCCTGAATTGTTGCTGAGCGCACCTCTACCGAACTATAGACACCTGGCTCAACAGATGTTGAATCCACGATTTTTTTAACTTCATAAATCCGATTGAGCATTTGAACATCCATAAGATCAAAATCACAAAAATGCGCTGTAAAAGCGGGTGTTATTTTACGGGCATCAGTCACATTTCCATACCCTTGGTTTTTAAATTTTAACGGATTAAAGCGTGCAAGGTTCTTACCGCTGTATACAAGCAGGTGGTGGCCGACTTTAAGGTCTATCGATCGCTTCACGCCTGATGGGAAAAAAGCACCCCAAACACCTCCTCCCTGTGACGGTTCGTATTGTAGTATAAATAAATCCCTCTCAGAGAGATTATGTATCGCGTGCGTTTCACCCTTTAATGCTTTTGATGAACGAACGCTATCAAATTGAAAATCGTGTAAAGCTGCCCGCTCCATTCCTTCACAATCACTACTGAATGAAGACCTAATTTCGTAATCGTTCATCATACTCTCACGCAACCGTTTCACCAATGCATTTTCAATAGATAAATCCGTCCTGACCATTGTGTTTTTCACTGGATTATAAACCGGAATCCCTTCATACTCCACCGTTTTAATAGTGTCAGATTGATACCCTAACAGGGAGTCTGCGGCATGAATGGCTTGTTCATCCAGACTATCCAATCCAGAGGTGTTATTGTTACCCCCATTAAAATTCGCCACATTATCACTTGTTGTTGGATACCAAATAAACAGGCCAACAACAAGCAGCACTAATAACGCAACACCAAAAAGAATGGGGTTTTTTCCATTCAGTCTCCCCGATTTACCTACCGAATCTAGATTTGCTGCCCATACTCCGAGCTGTTCTTTATGCTTAGCATTAAGCTGTAGGCGCAGCAGATGCTGGAGCTTCTTCCTTTTCTGAAGCAAATTGGTTTCCGAACTAATCATAGTTTTCGCGCGTTCCACCATTTTAATTTTGGCCGAATACACTTCGTTGTTCAGCGCATTGAAAAATCCAATGAGCTCACCGTTTTCCAATTGATCTTCGAACCATTGTCGTTCAGCGTCTCTCTCAGCACTGACGGGAACAGTCTGCAACACATCATGATAGAGGGAGGATTGCCTGTCAGCTTCAACTAACGGTATCGCACTCACATGAACAATTAATTCTTGCAGGGGGTGTTCAATACTCCATTTCCTGAAACCTCGACTGATTAAAGTAAATAAATATGGCGTTAAATACGATTTGTAAGCCTGCTCTAAATAATGTCCTTCGTGTTTGTGAAACCGTACTTCTTTTCCCTTAAGCGCACGATCTCCTCGAACGATGTATTCATAGAGCATTGGATCCTGAAAAACCCATTCGTTGAACACCTTCTTTTCAGGTTCCTCGTGCGCCACCAAAAAAAACGTAAGCTCTTCTTCTGTTAGCTCCACTCCATCAACAATTATGCTGTGTTGGCTCTCGAAATAGCTGGCTGCCCTCTTTTGGAGATTTGTAGTTGCTTCTTTGCGCGAAATATCTGTGGACACATCCAGTTTCTCAGCCAACATATACAGTGAAATGAACTTCATGCCTATCTGTGTTTATTGTAATGATGAATGTCCAACAAAAAATCCGGATCCTGTTCAATATGATTCCCAATAACGATCACATTGGCACCGCCTTTACTCAGCCTTTCAATATCATCTGATGAGCGAACCCCACCCCCTACAATCATAGGGATATCTATCAATTTAGAACGCGCTTCTTGAATGATTTTCTCATTTACTGTATTTTTGGCTCCACTTCCGGCATCGAAGTAGATCAGCCGTTTACCCTGTAAGGCGCCAGCTATCGCCGTATTAACAGCAATCGAGGGTTTTTGTTGAGGAATAGGGGTCGTTTGGCTCACATAGGCTACTGATGATTTCGTGCCACCATCTATGAGAATATAACCTGTTGGTATGATTTCAGCATTCACATCAAAAACGGCCTGTGCACTCAGCACATGCTGACCAATTAAATATTCTGGATTGCGACCAGAGATGAGGCTCAAGTACAAAATAGCATCAGCTCCCTTTACAATTTGCTGATGATCACCAGGAAAAATAACTACCGGGGCTTTTGCTTTTCTGCGTAGGATTCGAATAGTTTGAAGCATCTGATCTTGAGTCACCGTGCTTCCCCCCACAAAGAAATAATCTACTCGCGCAAAATTAGCTTTTTCGACAATCGCGGTAAGCTGCTTCTCATTCAATTTATCAGGATCAATCAAAACAGCAATTTGCCCGCGACGGGCATTAATTTTATTCCAAACTTTTCGTGCTTTATTCTTCATAACAAGGTGCTCCGCGGTTCACCGAGATCACAAAATCATTGGATTGCTCAATATTCATAGTAACATTGCGTTTGCTTTCAGGAAAACAAATGCGCCCATCCCAGTGCTCTGCATTAATTTTCGTCAATAATAAGCTCTCTTTAAAAATAATCGCTTTTCGGCCCGCTAACTTATACAGCGCCTCCTTACCCGACCAGACTTTTATCATCTCCACAACGCTTTCTGTATCCAAAGACGCGCTTTCGTTCGCACTCAAAAACTTATGCTTAACGCGTAAAACTTTAGATCGGATCGGTTCAAGGTCTAACCCCACAGGAAAATCCGTACAAGTCGCCAACCCAACAACGTGGGGCGCGTGAGAAATAGAGATAAACCCCTCTCCTTCAATGTAAGGCGCACCCAGCACTGAGTAATGAATGGGGTCGTTTCCAAAAACGAGAGTTCTCAGTACGCGTGTGGCAACGAACTCACGACGCCTGGCAGGATGTTTTAATTGTTGTAATCGTTTAAAATCTCCTGGTAACAGGTTATGTTCATGCTCGGAAGTCACAAAGTTTTCATAATAGAGCAAATGAACATCAACGGGGCCATATTTTTTCGTTTCAGTATGAAACATAGAGCGAAAATACCAAAAAAAGACTGCTTGTTCATTGAAGGTTGGCAAAATTTCAAAGCAATTGAAAAGGTATGACGATCCGCAAGC
>CAYFTH010000011.1:29775-41766 GCA_964346075.1 uncultured Fluviicola sp.
TTCATGTGTTCTCTATTCGGACAGTCACATCAACTGCCTTTTTTGGGATGAACTATTTAATCATCCTGTTTTAGGGCCTTTATCCGTGATCGCTGCAAATAGCTTAAACTCACACAATCCTTTGCTCTTTCGAATGCGTCGCAATAAAAATCACTACCTTTATTCTTTCTTTTTTCAGAACCCGTTGGTTGTTAATGAATTTTTATACATTTGCACTCCAATTTTTGAACTTATGGGTTCACAGAATAAATTAGAAATTCCGTTTGAAGGATTAAAAGTAGGAAAGCATACTTTTCAGTTCAATTTAACGGACGCGTTCTTTGATGATATAGCACACTCAATAATCGATAAAGGTTCGATTCAGGTGGAAATCCTTTTAGATAAAAAGGAGAATATAATGACGGGAGATTTCAAGGTGAACGGATTCATTCAATCCCCTTGTGATCGATGTAATGATCTTGTTTCTTATCCGCTTAATTTTGAACACCGGCTCATTTTTAAGTTTGGTGAAGAAGCAAGTGAAGATGAAGACCTCATCATTATTCCTCCGAACGAATACAAGATTCGATTAAGTCCGATATTACACGAATTACTCACGGTGGAAGTCCCACCGCGCTTAGTTCATGAAGAAAATGAATGCAATCAAGAAATGTTAGACTTACTCGACGAATATGCACAATCATCATCGACAACCTCCTCGGAGGAAGAAGATATTGACCCCCGATGGGAAGCTTTAAAAAAGATAAAAAATAATTAAATAAAAAACAATAGAAATGGCACATCCAAAAAGAAGAACCTCGACAAAACGCAGAGATAAACGCCGTACGCACAAAAAAGCGCAAACGCAAAACATTGCGACATGTTCTGAAACTGGACAGTCTCACCTGTATCACCGCGCACACTGGCACGAAGGCAAACTTTATTACAAAGGACGCGTAATTGCTGAAAAAGAGGTAGCTGTTTAATCGCTCAAAGCGATTGATAGACGCACTTCATTCCTATGGTAATTGGAATAGACATTAGTGGTGGTGACTTTGCGCCCAAGGCAAACGTTTTGGGGGCTGTTTTGGCATTGCGTAAACTTCCGGATTTTGTGCGCATCGCCCTTATTGGTGATCAAGATCAAATCAACCCGCTTCTATCGGACGTTGAATTGTCTGACGAGGAGCGATTGATGGTTGTTCATGCGCCAGAGGTGATTACAATGCACGATCACCCTACGCGAGCACTCCCTCAAAAGCCGAATAGCTCAATCGCTGTTGGTTTTGAAATGCTTTCTAAAGGAAAAATACAGTCATTCGCGAGCACAGGAAACACTGGAGCTATGCTGGTCGGTGCCATGTATAAGGTTAATGCGATTCCCGGCGTCATTCGTCCATGCATTACCTCGATACTTCCTGTGGAGAGCGGTGGTAACTCGCTCATACTAGACGTAGGTACGAATGCCGATTGTAAACCTGATGTTTTGTATCAATTTGCGCGACTTGGTTCATTATATGCTAAAAATGTACTGGACAAAAACAAGCCGCGTGTCGCTTTATTAAATATCGGTGAAGAAGAGTCCAAGGGTAACCTGCTGACCCAATCTGCCTACAAGTTAATGAACGGGACTAAAGACATCCACTTTGTGGGCAATATCGAAGGTCGTGACCTCTTTACAGGCAAAGCAGATGTAGTCGTTTGCGATGGTTTTACGGGTAATGTAGTCCTGAAACAAGCTGAGGGCATCTACAGTATTATGAAAAAGCGTGGAATCGAAGACGACTATTTTGATCGATTTAATTATGAAAATTACGGAGGAACTCCTATTTTGGGTGTGAATTCTGATGTTATTATAGGACATGGAATCTCCAATGAGGTTGCAGTTCAAAACATGTTGACACACGCCTTCGAGGTTGCAAATTCCAGGTTGACAAACAAAATTAAAGAAGCTTTTCAGAAATGAGCAATATAACAGCAGCAATAACAGGTGTACAAGGGTATTTACCCGATCGTGTGATGACGAACAAAGATTTTGAAAAAATCATTGAAACATCTGACGAATGGATCACAACGCGCACAGGAATTAAGGAGCGCCGTATATTGGAAGAGGGCAAGGCGACATCAGACATGGGCGCAGAGGCTGTTAAAAAGCTACTTGAAAAGAAAAACATAGACCCTTCAGAAATTGATTTGGTTATTTGTGGAACGGTAACGCCAGACTACCCATTTCCTGCGACCGCCAATGTCATCAGTGACAAAGTAGGCATTAAAAACGCCTGGAGCTTTGATATCAATGCAGCATGTTCGGGGTTTATCTACTCACTAGCCACGGGTGCTCAATTTATAGAGACAGGTAAATACAAAAAAGTAATTGTCGTGGGTGCTGATAAAATGAGCTCCATTATTGATTACGAGGATCGAGCAACGTGTGTTATTTTTGGTGACGGTGGCGGAGCGGTATTACTCGAACCCAACGAAGATGGCTTCGGTATTATTGACAGCGTACTACAGAGTGATGGCGAAGGAAGAAAATATTTAATTCAACATGCAGGAGGCTCTAAACAACCAGCCTCACACGAGACCGTTGATCAACGGCTTCACTACGTGCACCAGGAGGGAAAAGCCGTATTTAAGTTTGCTGTAACGAACATGGCCAATGTTTCAGCAGAAATTATGAATAGAAACAACCTTACTGCAGATGACGTGGACTGGCTTGTTCCTCATCAGGCCAATCTGCGTATTATCGATGCTACTGCCAACAGAATGGGACTTTCATCAGAAAAAGTTATGGTGAATATTCAAAAATATGGTAACACTACATCGGGAACCCTCCCTTTATGTTTATGGGATTGGGAAAGCAAATTAAAAAAAGGTGATAACCTCGTACTTTCAGCATTTGGTGGTGGATTTACCTGGGGAGCACTTTATTTGAAGTGGGCTTATAATTCTTAATTAAAATACTTACATTTATTCCCTAAAAAATTCATGAGTGATGAATCAAAAAGAAATTCAAGACCTTATTAAGTTCGTCTCCAAATCTGGAGTCACAGAAGTGGAAATCGAAGAAAAAGATTTCAAGATTACGATTAAGTCGGAATCTAAGAAGAAAAAAGAAAAAGAAGAGAACACGGTTTACATCCAGCAACCGATGCCTCAGCAAATGCCTCAACAACAAGTTCAGGCTCCTGCTCCGCAACCTCAGCCAGAACAGCAGGCTCAAAGTCCTGCTCCAAGCTCTAACGATGGCGGCGGATCCAAGGCTGAAACTAAAGAGGATGACAACTTACTCACGATAAAATCGCCAATGATTGGAACATTTTATCGCGCATCATCCCCTGAAAAGCCTTTGTTTGTTGAAGTAGGAGATACAGTAAAAACAGGAGACACTGTTTGTATCATTGAAGCAATGAAACTTTTCAACGAAATTGAATCAGAAGTTTCAGGTAAGATAGTTAAAGTACTGGTAGATGACGCAACGCCAGTAGAGTACGACCAGCCTTTATTCCTGGTTGAACCGTCATAAATTTCATGTAGAATTTTAAATACCCAAAAGGCACATGTTCAAAAAAATATTGATTGCCAATAGGGGCGAGATCGCATTACGTGTTATCCGCACGTGTAAAGAGATGGGGATCAAAACTGTCGCTGTTTACAGTACAGCTGACAAAGATAGTCTCCATGTTCGATTCGCCGATGAAGCTGTATGTATAGGTCCGGCACAAAGTGCTCAGTCCTATCTGCAAATCCCTAATATTATTGCTGCGGCAGAGATCACGAATGCTGACGCCATACACCCCGGTTATGGATTCCTTTCCGAGAATGCAAAATTCTCAAAAGTATGTCAGGAGCACGATATCAAATTTATTGGTGCTACACCTGAACAAATTGATGGAATGGGAGACAAAGCTACGGCTAAAGCAACGATGATTAAAGCAGGCGTTCCATGTATCCCTGGTTCTAAAGGGCTCTTAAAAGACCTGGATGACGCTTACAAAATCGCTGAAAAAATTAAATACCCCGTCATACTAAAAGCAACTGCCGGGGGGGGTGGTAAAGGAATGCGCATCGTTTGGAAAAAAGAAGAAATGGAGAAAAACTGGGATTCCGCACGTCAGGAATCTAAAGCTGCTTTCTCCAATGATGGCCTTTACATGGAAAAGTTCATTGAAGAACCGCGCCATATCGAAATCCAAATTGCTGGAGATCAACACGGCAACGCATGTCACATGTCCGAACGTGACTGTTCTATTCAACGTCGTCACCAAAAGCTCGTTGAAGAAACTCCCTCACCGTTCATGACGGCTAAGCTCCGCAAGAAAATGGGAGAAGCAGCTCGTAAGGCAACAAAAGCTGTAGATTACGAGGGTGTAGGCACTGTTGAGTTCCTCGTTGATAAAAATCGCGAATTCTACTTTATGGAAATGAATACGCGAATTCAAGTGGAGCATACGATTACAGAGGAAGTGATCAATTTTGACCTGATTAAAGAGCAGATCAAAATTGCTGCGGGAGAAAAAATCAGTGGAAAAAATTACGAGCCGATTATGCATTCGATCCAATGTCGTATCAATGCAGAGGACCCCTACAATGACTTTCGTCCATCACCTGGTAAAATCACAGAATACCACGAGCCTGGAGGTCACGGCATTCGAATTGATACACACGTTTATGCAGGGTACACGATTCCTCCACACTATGATTCCATGATCGCAAAGTTGATTACGGTGGCTCAAACGCGCGAAGAAGCTATATTAAAAATGCGCAGAGCACTGGATGAATATATTATCGAAGGCGTAAAAAGCACAATTCCATTCCACATTAAACTGATGAAAGATGAACAGTTTAATAAAGGTGAGTTCACGACTAAATTTATGGATGATTTTAAATTTTGATTTAAATTACAGCATTTATTTTATAAAAGCTACTTCTAATCGAAGTGGCTTTTTTTATGGACGCCTGGTCGGTAAAGCAATCCATAGTGCTATCAACAGCACCCCGGCCAACGAAAAATAGGTTGCGTTTTTTATTGACAGTTGCTGGAGGGCCAATCCGTAAATAACCAATAAAATACTCACTAGTAGCAGTACTCCATTCCAGCTGAATTTTTTAGCTATTATCAACAAGTAAAAATGAACCAAGATACCCAGCGTTCCTGTCACAATAGCTATGAACGGGGTCACATTGCCCACAATCACACTGTCCCAACCTAACACTGAAAACAGGTAGGGGGCAACAATGGCTATCAATCCAATTACAATACTGTATGTTGCCCATTTTGCCATGTTTCAAATATAAGGATTAATTTCACCCTCAGACAGAGCGCTTTCTTTATAAAGTTCAGATAAATGCTGATCCTATAGAGCTTAACAAGTCTTCAAGAAGATAAAAGGAATAAAGCACGCTCTCACTTTTAAAATCATCAAACATTCGTTATTTTCAACGCGATGAAAAAGCATTTTGTAAACATCAACGCTGATCTCGGTGAGGGAGCTGGGCAGGACAAATTAATCATGCCTTACTTATCGAGCTGCAACATTGCTTGTGGTGGTCATACTGGTGACGAAGCTACGGCAGATAGCACTATTCAAATAGCCAAAGATCATCAGGTGAAAATTGGAGCACACCCCTCCTACCCTGATCGAGAGCATTTCGGTCGGAGGCGTCCTGATGTTGACCACGTTGCTTTGGAGGAAAGCATTATGAAACAATTAACGCTTTTTTTTAAGGTCGCACGTCAACAATCCATAGACGTGCATCACATCAAAGCTCACGGTGCTCTCTATAATGATGCTGCACGAGACTCGGATACAGCAACTTTATTTCTAAATGCTATTCGGCGACTCGGTATCACTTGTAAAATATATGCCCCTTTTAACTCTGTGCTTCACCACCTCGCCGCACCAACTTTTGAGGTGGTTTACGAGGCATTTATTGATCGCA
Organism: uncultured Fluviicola sp.; assembly: GCA_964346075.1. Lineage (GTDB taxonomy): Bacteria > Bacteroidota > Bacteroidia > Flavobacteriales_D > Crocinitomicaceae > Brumimicrobium. The sequence continues at coordinate 35,698 of CAYFTH010000011.1, forward strand.
TGTATAACGAGGATTTATCGTTAGTGAACCGTAATAACGAAAAAGCGCTTCACCAGAACCCTGAGACAGCCTGGAAGCAATTATACGAGCTCTATTTCCTGGAAGAAGTGACTACCATCACGGGGAAAAAAGTAGCGATCAAGGCAAACACGTTTTGTATTCACGGCGATCATCCAGAAGCCTGTAACATGCTCCAGTACATTCGGGAAAAACTCACAGAAATACCCGCTGAATAATGGAAACAACACCCACTATAACCCGCTTTGGTGATGAAGCTATTCGACTCACCTGGTCAACCAAAATTGATGTCTCAACTCATCAATTAATGATGGCGTGGATCGAAATGTTGAACGAAAAGTACAGAACCTATCTACTCGATTTCACTTTGAGTTATAATGAACTCTTACTGTACATACGGGTCCCTCAACAAATGCATTCTTTTTTGGAAGAACTCGAACAACTGCGCTCTCCTTCCATGAACCCAAAAAACCGGTCGGGTGAAACGATCTACATACCTGTTTGCTATAATCAAGAAGTTGCAGAAGATCTTCAGACATTCTGTCAAGACAAATCCATCGCGGTGGATGATTTGGTACATTTACATACAAAAGTTCGCTACCCGGTTCATTTTATAGGCTTTCTCCCAGGGTTTCCTTACCTCGGCGGTTTAGATGAACAACTTTTTAAAGCTCGCAAAAATAAACCACGTTCATCCGTTCCTGAAGGTTCTGTCGGTATTGCTGGTCGTCAAACTGGTGTATATCCTAATGCATCGCCCGGAGGGTGGAATATTATAGGGCGAACACCCATGAAGTTTTTCGACGCCGAGTCACATCCTCCTACTTTACTTGAACCAGGTGATAACATACAATTTTATTCGATTTCAGTTGAGACTTTTCACGCATTAAAAAAAGAAATTATCAAGCAGAGCATAGCGTCTCTACGCAAACAACATCTCATATATTTTAAGCGCTATGATTGAATTTTTACACGCTGGCCTTCATACCACAATTCAGGATGCCGGAAGAAGCAGATATCGTTCCAGGGGTGTACCTGTATCTGGAGCTATGGACCAAAAAGCCTTTCACTTTGCCAATTTTTTACTTCGGAACAACCCCGATACGCCTGTGTTTGAATTTACTCAACAAGGACCAAAATTGTTCTTTCACGCAAGAACTCATGCTGTACTGACGGGTGGATCTTACGAGGCGTCTTTGAATGGGGCTCCAGTGCCCTATGCCACACCATTTTTTATACCTGCTAAAAGTGAGTTACATATCAAACGCCTTCAAGAAGGTAATTATGGTTATTTAAGTATCGAAAATGGATTTCACGCTCAACAAGTTCTGGGAAGCGCCAGCTACTGTCCAACAGTTCATGAAGCAGCAAAGTGTAAAAAAGGAGGAAATTATGTTTTTGTACGTACCACCCGTAATTATGAAGAAAAACATGCACAAGTAAGCCGTGGATTTGCGAAACAACAACAAACCGAGGTAACAGTTTATCCAGGGCCTGAATTTGACCTTCTCTCAGCTGAAGACCAGTCAGCACTCATTTTATCTCCATTTAGTATCAGCGCACACAGTAGCAGAATGGCTATACAACTCAACCATTCATTAAACTGCAAGGCTAAGGATATTTTAACCGCTCCAGTGCAGCCGGGCACAGTACAGCTCACTCCTGGAGGTGATATGATTGTATTGATGCGCGATGCACAAACAACTGGCGGTTATGCACGCATTCTGCAATTATCGAATGCGGGGGTCAATAACATTGCTCAATGCGGTGTAAACGAGCAACTGACTTTTTCCTTGATAACATAAGATTTCATTCATTTAAATTTAAACGAATCAATGAGTAGAATAGCACCTTCTGGACAACCTTCTGTTGAAGTTTGGGGTATCGAAATCATGGAACCCGTGGTAACATTCACAGATATGTGGATAGCAGCCGTTTGCATCTTCGCCTATTTTAAGCTGCGCAAAATCAACAAGCAAGGACGTGTGCATCAATACATACGCTTATATTTTGGAATTATGGCCATTGCCACCATACTCGGTGGATTCCTGGGTCATGCTTTTCAACACATAGTAGGGTTAGGATGGAAACTCCCCGGCTGGTTGATCAGTATGCTCGCGGTCATGGCCATTGAGCGTGCTTCTATCATGCACGCCCAACCCATATTGAATAAACGTTTTGGAAAATTCCTTGAAGTAGCTAACGTCGTCGAGCTTCTCACATTTGCTATCATCACTTTTTCAACGCTCAACTTCTTCTTTATTCAGATTCATTCCGCCTACGGTTTAGGGCTTGTTGTTTTACCCATACACTTTTACGTTTATTGGAAATCTGGCAATGAGGGGAGCCGTTACTTCTTTCTAACCGTTCTTTTCGCCATACTTGCCGCATTTTTCTACACGAGTGAAATAGGAATACATCGGTGGTTTAATCATCTCGACCTCGCTCATACAATAATGGCGCTCAGTATGTATTTCTTTTATCGCGGTGCACGAAAACTCAAAGTATTGTCGAAAGACGATCTTCGAACAGAAAAAATATCATTCATGACCGCACTGAAGCTAAGTGTTACGCGTAAAAAGTGAAGCTGTTCCATCTACTCGAACGTTCACATCATTTAATGAATCATGTGTTAATCTTCCTTATTTATTTCAGGAAAATAGATGCGATCTTTTACAATAATAGCTTCTGGAAACTCTTCCAGAAGTTGAGCGCGGACCTTTTCAGCCTCCAATCGCGTACGAAAGTCACCCAGTAGTAGATTATAATTAGGTGCTTTGTACTCAATATACGTTTCTGCTCCTGAATTGCGGGTCAAAATTTTGGAGCGCGCCTCATCCACATTCTTACGTTTCTGATCAAAAAAGAGCTGTACACGAAAACCATCTATCTGAGGAGCCTGAGCCGGTGGAATTTTAGCCGCCTTAAAGTCCACTAATTTTTCGATCCGTGGATCTTTTTTAATGGTTACTGATCCTCTTTCAAAAACGGTGTCCTCTACTATCGTATCGCGGTCATTTAAAGTTGCCGTTTCTTGCGTTGCTTCCTTTTCCGTCTGACCTCCTTCAGTCTTCCACCACTCTTCGGCCTGACCAAATGTCAAGAAGCTGTTTATCAAGAAGAAAAGGAAAAAAAATTTATGCATAACCGCTTTTTTGACAAATTTAAGGAATTAATTCGTATTCATTCAAACAATTGGCATGCCATGTATTTACATAGCTAACATTAATACATGTCATAAAAAATTTTTATTCGTCGCTCAAAACTATATATTTGTTGCGTGAATCGACAGCGTAAATATTGTTTCATTTGCCTTGTGAGTTTGATGTTTTTTTTCACAAACTCCGTTCTTTTTATCTGTGATTCCATTTTTAACAGTCTCGCTGAACATTATATCGAACAGTCTGATCTAATGGAAGGTGAAACAGAAAACGAAAGTGAATCAAAAAAACCAACACAAAACCCCACCGAGGAAGAAGAGGAACATGCATCTTTTCAATTTCCATCGTTTGCTTCATATGAAGAGACATTCACGGCTACTTTCACAACTCAATTTTACTGGTACAACCTAAGCCTCAACATACCCACAGAACCCCCTGAACAAGCTGTTTAGTTATTCCTGACACTGATCACCAACTTCCAAAGCAGGTTTCACTTGTTTTCACGGTTAAATTGATTTACGAATAGGTTGACTTTAAGTCAATAAACAGCTTTTATAAAATGAAAAATAACTCTTTTTTAAAGAATTTAAGATATGACATCCCTTCAGGTTTAGTGGTCTTTTTGGTTGCTTTGCCTTTATGTTTAGGGATTGCACTCGCCTCGGGAGCACCTATGTTTGCAGGGATTATCGCAGGGATAGTCGGTGGTATTGTTGTTGGATCAATCAGTGGTTCTCCACTTGGTGTTTCAGGTCCTGCAGCTGGACTGGCGGTAATTGTAGCCGACAGCATTAAAGAGTTGGGAACCAACGCTGCCGGTGAATTTGATATGATGGCAGGCTTCCAGGCCTTTCTCGTGGCAGGTGTTATTGCAGGTATCATTCAAATCATTCTTGGTGCCGTTCGCGCCGGGATCATCGGTTATTATTTTCCAACCTCCGTTATTCAAGGAATGTTGGCAGGTATAGGTATTACGCTTATCTTAAAGCAAATACCACATGCGTTCGGTTGGGATAAAAACCCTGAAGGAGAATGGGAGTTTTTCCAAACAGATGGTCACAATTCATTTTCGGAAATTGGATATGCCATGGAGAACTTTACCGCTGGCGCGATAATTATTACACTGGTTTCAATCGGTATATTGATCCTTTTCCAGCAATCATTTATGAAGCAAAACAAAGTGTTAAGTTTAATTCCGGGCCCACTTGTAGCTGTAGTTTCAGGTATTGTCATTAATGAATTATTAAAAGCTTACTTCCCCGAATTTGCACTATTTAATGAGCGGGAAGTCGTAAATGGAGAGACGTTGGAAAACAATCACATGGTAAACATCAAAGCTGCCGATAGCGATAAACCGTACTATGGATTACTCACCTTCCCGGATTGGAGTATTCTTAAAAACCCGAGCATTTATGTCATCGGTTTCACCATGGCAGTTGTAGCAAGTTTAGAAACACTGTTGTGTGTTGAAGCCACAGACAAATTAGATCCACAAAAAAGAACGACACCAACGAATCGCGAATTGTTTGCGCAAGGTTCAGGTAACGTTATTTCTTCTTTGATCGGTGGACTTCCCGTAACGCAGGTAATTGTTCGTAGCTCCGCAAACATTGATTCTGGCGGTAAAACAAAGGTTGCCGCGATTTCGCACGGTTTCTTCCTCGCTGCTTTCGTATTGTTGATGCCGTGGTTACTCAATATGATACCACTCTCCTGCCTCGCGGCAATTTTATTGATGGTAGGTTATAAATTGGCAAACGTCGGTCTGTTTAAAAAAATGATCAAAAATGGGCTTAATCAGTTCATTCCATTCATCGTGACTATATTGGTTATTGTTTTTGCCAATCTATTGTGGGGTATCATCGCAGGATTAGCCGTAGCCATCTTCTATATTTTAAAGCGCAGTTACGAAAACGCACTGTACTCCAAGTTTATTGAAAAAGAAGAAGGAACGCGTAACAAGACCATAATTAAGCTTGGAGATGTTGTCTCTTTTTTCAATAAAGGTCACTTACACAAACGCTTAAGTGAGCTCGACGAAGACTGTTTTGTTGTCATTGATGGATCCAGAAATAAACATATGGATCACGACATCTTCGAGCTGCTGGAGGACTTCATGATCAATGCACAATCCAAAAACATCAAAGTCCAGTTTGTAGGTTTTGATACAAAACGATCCAAGAAACTGAGTAGTTTTATAGAAGAAATGAAAGAAAAATATGATAACGTAGAAGAAAGAGAACCAAAGTAGTTTATGATGATTCTCTTCTCATTAGAAATAAAATTTTAAAATTATGAATACACAAACAAAAGAATCACAAAACCTGCTCACACCAGACGGAGCGAAACAATTATTAATTGAAGGAAACAATCGCTTTGTAGCGGGCAATATGGCTGATCGAAATTTAATGAGCCAGGTAAATGACACGATAGAAGGTCAATATCCGCACTCTGCAATCTTAAGTTGTATCGACTCCAGAACGTCTTCTGAGCTCATCTTTGACCAGGGAATTGGTGATGTTTTTAACGCACGTGTGGCTGGAAACATCGTGAACGAGGATGTACTCGGATCGCTTGAATACTCTTGTAAAGTTGCTGGATCTAAGTTGCTTTTAGTACTCGGTCACTCCAAATGTGGTGCGGTTACAGCGGCTTGTAAAAACGTAGAAATGGGTAATATTACTGCGCTATTGAGTAAAGTAAAACCAGCTATTGCTAAAGTGTCTTCTTCCGTTGATGATATTACAGCTCCAGACGCCGTTCAAAAAGTAGCCGACGAAAATGTGATGCACGCGATTGATGAAATTCGCAATAAAAGCCAGGTACTCGCAGAAATGGAAAAAAACGGAGAGATCAAGATTCTCGGTGGAATGTATGATATTGAGACGGG
>CAYFTH010000012.1:0-40432 GCA_964346075.1 uncultured Fluviicola sp.
TTAAGATAAAAAAATGTACCATCGCCAATTTATCTTGGGGTAAAGTAGCGGATATACATCAAAAAAAGCCTTTCCAATTCAATTGGATGGAAAGGCTTTTTTTCTCTAAGGATTCAATAGCTAAAATTCGTAAAGTGGTTTAGGGCTCATGAGTTCTTGAACTTCCTTTTTCACCGCTTTTCGTGTTGCTTCATTGGCGATATCTGTTATGATACGATCCATAAGTTCAACAATATTTGGAATCTCATCTTCTTTCATGCCTCGAGTTGTGAGCGCAGGCGTACCAACGCGTATTCCAGAGGTTACAAAAGGTGATTCTGTATCAAATGGAACCATGTTCTTATTCACGGTGATATGGGCTTCATTAAGGGCGTTTTCAGCTTGCTTCCCTGTAATGCCTTTCGAGCGAAGGTCAATGAGCATACTGTGATTGTCTGTTCCTCCTGAAATGATTTTATAACCTTTGTTGACAAATGCTTCCGCCATCTTACGCGCATTTTTCACCACTTGTTTTTGGTAGTCTACAAATTTGGGAGAAAGCGCTTCTCCAAAAGCTACAGCTTTTGCCGCAATAACGTGTTCGAGCGGTCCACCTTGTGTACCTGGAAATACAGCAGCGTCCAATAGCGAAGCCATCGTTCGTAAGTTTCCGTTTTTCCATTTAATACCAAAAGGATTTTCGAAGTTGTTGCGCATCATAATAATACCACCTCGAGGACCGCGCAATGTTTTGTGGGTTGTAGAAGTGATGATATGACAATATTCGAGAGGATCATTCAATAATTTTGTAGCAATAAGTCCTGCAGGGTGAGAAATATCCGCTAATACGAGTGCGCCGACTTCATCTGCTACCTCGCGAATTCGTTTATAATCCCAGTCGCGACTGTATGCAGATGCTCCACAGATAATCATTTTAGGTCGGATGCTTTTCGCTTTTTCCTCTAAATCGTTGTAGTCAACTGTGCCTGAAGATTCATCGACACCGTAAAAGTGCGGGTTGTACAATTTACCTGAATAGTTCACTGGAGATCCATGTGTAAGGTGTCCTCCATGAGATAAGTCAAACCCCAAAATATCGTCACCAGGATTAAGACAAGCCAACATCACTGCTGCATTGGCCTGAGCTCCTGAATGGGGCTGAACATTTGCCCAGTTGGCGTTGAATAATTCACACAATCTGTCTATGGCCAGTTGTTCAACTTGATCGACAACCTCACAACCTCCATAGTAACGCTTCTGAGGAAGTCCTTCCGCATATTTGTTGGTGAGTACAGATCCCATTGCATCGAGCACGTCCTGGCTCACAAAGTTTTCTGAGGCAATCAATTCGATGCCGTTGAGTTGTCTTTCGCGTTCGCGATTGATTAAATCAAATATTTCTTTATCTCTATTCATGACGTATAATTATAATCGTAAATTTTCTTTAATCCTTCCTGAAGTGTTGTTTCTGGTTTCATACCAGTAAGAGATTCTAATTTTTTAGAACTTCCCACTCGACGTTCCACCTCATAATCGTATCGTTTTTTTGGAGCGTCAATATAAGCAATATCTGCTTTTGAACCTGTTATTTTTTTGATTTCTTTTGCCAGACGTTCAATATTCCACTCTTCCTCATTGGCAATGTTAACGATGTGATATCCTTCTGAATCCATCAATCGCACACAAGCCTCGATCGTGTCATCGATATAGGTGAAATCCCGGGTTTGTTTTCCAGAGCCAAATACAGTGATGTCTTTATCTTGAGCTGCTTGTTCAAAAAATCGGGGGACTACCATTCGCGTATCTTGATGAGGGCCGTAAACATTAAAAAAACGCAGTGCCACAGCATTTAAACCTTTTTCTTCATGATGGGAGGCCAGATATATTTCGTTATAGCGCTTCGCCATTGCGTAGGATGTGCGTGGATCGACAAGCACTTCTTCAGTGAAGGCGTTTTCAATGGCCGAATGACCATAAATTCCAGAAGTGGAAGCGTAAAGTATTTTTTCTACATTATTGCGTTCTGCAGCCATCACCACATTGCGCGTTCCGATGACTTCAACATCCATAGTTTCTACTGGTGCATCAGCGACCACATCAACACCGAGCACAGCAGCAAAGTGATAGATAACGTCACAGCCCACGGATAATTCCAATACAAGTTGACTATCGCGTACATCACCATCAATAAATTTGATGCGTGTGAATATTTCACGATCTATTTTGTTGCCTCGTAATAAGTTGTCAAGCACAATTACTTCGTGTCCGTCGTTAACCAATCGCTTGGTTAAGTGACTACCGATAAAACCTGCACCTCCTGTTATTAATATTTTCATAGTTAATTTTTCTATTGATCGTTCAGGTATCTTCTCACACCACAATATCGATGCGAACATTCTTGTCGTTCACGATTAATTATTCCTTGATTTGTTAGGTCATCAATGCGCACATGACCGTGTGCATGTATGATTTCGTCTTTTCCAAGTGCAATCCCAACGTGGTTTACATTTCCTGTTTCAGGATTCGAGAAGAAAACTGCATCTCCGCCCTGTATGGCATTCAACTCAACGGTTAGCCCCTGTTGGAATTGTTGAGATGCGTCACGCTTCAACGGTATACCAAATTGGCGGTAAACGAGCTGAGTAAACCCCGAGCAATCAATCCCAAAAGGCGATCGCCCCCCCCATAAATAGGGGGAGTTTAAATAATGCTGCGCCAATTCGACTACAGTTTGATTGTCTTTAGTCGTTATCGGTTCCATCCAACGAAAGGACATTTCATCAATGTTAAATTGCTGTCCGATACTTATCAAAGGAGAACCCTTTAAAATTGAGATGAACCCCCACGGTGTTTGAAGCGGTTCAATTAATTCTTGAGTGAACGCGTCGACCTGCTGCAATTGCTGAAAAGCGGAATCGCTGATTGGAACGACTTGTTTATGATCGATCCAGCCTTCGTAATGATCTGTGGAAGACTGAATGTGAATCCATTGTTGTTGTTGATCTATCAGGGTGGCTGTTTCTCCAAAGAGCAACTGCGATACCATTTCAGCATCATCTTTCGGAGATTCTCGCATAGGTATCACGGATAATCTGCACATGAAGCGTTGAGCCATCAGTTTTATTTTTTTGGAAAATTAGAATGAGTCATAATATTTTTAATCTGCTGCACGTGGCGTTCATTATGATAAGTAATAAACATGAGCGCATCACCGAGTCTCAAACGGGCAATTTTACTAATTGAGATAGGGATTTTGACTTTCTTCAGATTAACGTGTTTGGCTGATTCTAAAATTTCTTTTAATTGCTGCTGATTTTCAATAAACAAGTTCGCAGCATTTTGATTGACAATCGTCTCATCATGTGAAGGATTGTAATTTTTAGGGGCTTTAAATTTACGTTTGATGTTATTGGCCCGACCCAATTTCATAGATTTCCAGGCACTTTTTCCTAATGGCGAAGAAACAAAGTGCTCTTTCACACTTTTAAATTTGGTTTTCGAAATTTTCTCGCGAAAATGCTCATGGTAATAGACCGAATAGGCATTTAAGTGGGAGAGGACTTCCAAAATGTTCCAGCTTCCTACTTTTGGTCGCCAGTTCAATTGTTCTTCACCGAGGTGGATGCACTTCTTTTTAACAAATTGTTTATTGTCATCAGTTATTTTCTCAAGATGAGCGATAAGTTCCTCGGTATTAAATCCTTTCATATTGAATTCTAAATTGTACGATCCAAAAATAATATCTTAAACGTGCGTGCACAACATTTTCCTCTGTTATTTGAGAGAAATTGCATGGAATAGACATTTCATAGAAAGTTTTGATCTCCCCTTTTTTGGATGATCTCCCGAAAGATCGAAAAAATAAAATCACGTGCTAAGGAATTGATTCATTCAAAAAAGACTTGAATAGATTACCAGTTGAAATTTTACGAACCAAAAGGAATGATTAAATTCGCACAACCAAAAATCGAATATGATGAGCGATGAAAGACCGTTAATTTTAGTTACGAATGATGATGGCATCCAATCCAAGGGCATTCGAAGTTTAGTAAATGCTGTAGCACCATTTGGTGATGTCGTGATCGTGGCTCCAGATAAACCGCAATCGGGTATGGGGCATGCTATAACGGTGAATGACGTGCTTCGTCTGAATGACACACGCCTATTTTCAGAATACACGGCTTATACCTGCACTGGTACACCAGTTGATTCAGTGAAACTAGGCATTTCTGAAGTGCTTCACCGAAAACCGGATATTTTAGTATCAGGTATCAATCACGGTGAAAATAGTGCTTCGAACGTACTTTATTCAGGAACAATGTCGGCAGCAGTAGAAGGGGCTATGGAAAATATACCTTCTGTTGGTTTCTCATTGCTCGATTTTGATGCCGATGCTGATTTTTCAAGTTCAGAATGGGCCGTTGCAGAGGTGATGAAGCGCTTTCTAAAACACGACTTCCCAAAACATACTTGTCTTAATGTGAACATCCCTCGGTTACCTGTAAATGAGGTTAAAGGAGTTAAGGTTTGCCGTCAGGCCAAAGCCTATTGGGAAGATAGCTTTGACAAGCGTCATGATCAATTTGGAAAACCTTATTATTGGTTGAAAGGGGAGTTCAATCGTTCAGATCGAAGTGAAGATACAGATATTTGGGCGTTGGATCACGGGTATGTGAGTATTGTTCCGACTCAGTTCGATATGACCGCTTATCATGCGATCAGCGAAATTAATGCCTGGGAATTTTAAAACTGTTTTATGAAATTAATGGAAAAATGGGGCAAAAGAATGGACTTCACATGGGTTGGAGTACTTTTGGGTGTGGTCTTCCCGGTGATCGCCTTCTTTATATTCTGGCAAATTAAATATGGGGAGAAAGATTGGGAGCAATTGTATTATTATATTACGTTGAACAGTGCGAACAGAAATGATTTGTTAATTTTTCCGCTTCTGCCAAATCTGGTGTTGTTTTATTTTACGAATTTTCAATGGAGGTGGGATCGCTTCACACTTGGGATTGTAGCTACCACTGTAATCCTTGCTGTACCTACCGTAATAGCTTTAATTTAATGCGTAATATTTATATCATTGCAGGTGAGGCTTCAGGAGATTTGCATGGTGCTAACCTCATGCGAGCATTGAAGAAAAGGGACGAGCAGATCCGTTTCCGTTATTGGGGAGGTGATCGAATGGCCAAAATTTCCGGTTCGCCCGTTAAGCATATCAAAGACCTTGCTTTTATGGGGTTTGTTGAGGTGGTTATGAACCTGAGAGCCATCTTTAAAAATTTAAGTTTCTGTAAGGAAGATATTGAAGCTTTTGAGCCTGATGCGCTCGTGCTAATTGATTATCCGGGATTTAATTTACGCATCGCCAAATGGGCCAAAAAAAAGAAGATTCCAGTCATTTATTATATTTCTCCTCAGGTTTGGGCCTGGAAAAAAAGGCGTGTTCATACCATTAAAAAAGTGGTGGATAAAATGTTAGTCATTTTACCCTTTGAAAAGGATTTTTATGCCAATTACGATATGGATGTTGAATATGTCGGACACCCCCTCATTGATGCTGTAGACGCTTTTCAAGAGCGCGTTTCAAAATTGGACCTAATCGACAAACATCAACTGGATGACCGGCCATTGATTGCTTTGTTGCCAGGGAGCAGAAAGCAAGAGGTTCAGGTTAAATTACCGATTATGCTCGAAAGTCTGCGGACTTTTAATGATTATCAATTTGTTATTGCAGGAGCTCCATCTTTATCGCCTGATTTTTACCGTTTGTTCCTGAAAAATCACGATCACGTTCGGATCATTCATAACGAAACTTACGACCTGTTGGCTATTGCAACAGGAGCATTGGTTACTTCGGGAACTGCAACACTGGAAACAGCTTTATTCAGAGTGCCGCAAGTCGTTTGTTACAAAGGTTCTAAAATATCGTATCAAATTGCGAAACGTCTCGTTCAAGTCGATTATATCAGTCTCGTCAATCTCATATTAGAACGAGAGGCAGTACGCGAACTGATTCAAAACGAATGTGAACCTGTGCGTATCCAACGGGAATTACGCGCAATTCTTCCGGATGGCGAACGTCATAATCAGCTTATGACAGATTATGATGAATTAATCGCGAAGTTGGGGCTCGGCGGTGCGAGCGATAAAGCAGCTGCAGCTGTTTTAAAAATTACTTCCAAAAAAACAGGGTAGTACATGTTATTCAAAGGAATGCTGTTGATAAAATATCGACCGCCTTGTTTCAGAACAATAAACCTATTTTAATTTCGCAGTGTGCGTGCAATTTTATTCATATTGGTCTTAAATGGCGTGAGTTTGCTACATGCTCAAACCTTGGATATTGGTCTTTACACTGGCAAATCAATTCAGCGAATAGATTTTTCGTATCTGGAAGGAAGTTATCTTATTCAGGCAGATACATCAATGTATGGAGCTGTTTTACCCAACGAATTTATTGCTGTAAAACAAGACGATTCAGGAAAACTTCTTATGCGTAAGGGAGTGAAGGTTATTGGTCATTTTGATTATATTCGACTTATTCCTACTGGAAAAGATCATGCTATGCGTCTTCGTGCTCGCGAACCAGTACTCAGAGAACGCAAATACCGCGATGGTTTTACAATTAAAAATGGGGATAATGGTCTGAGTATTGTAAATAACGTTAGTTATCATCATTATTTGTCGGGGGTTATCGAGTCTGAAGGTGGTGCTGGAAGACATGTAGAGTATTACAAGGCACAGGCGGTTATATCTCGAACATATGCTATGAAACATGCCCGGCGCCATGCCTCGGATGGCTATAGTTTGTGTGATCAGGTGCATTGTCAAGCGTACCACAATATGATGGCGTATGATGACCGTATTGGACAATCTGTGCGATCAACAGCTGGGGTGTATATGGTAGACACGGTCACCAACAAATTGGTAGATGGTTATTTTCATGCCAATTGCGGAGGGCAAACGAGCCCGTCTGATTACGTGTGGCGAGAGAAGATACCATACCTCAAAACTTTTCGAGATACCTTTTGCATATACACACGCCAAGCTACCTGGGAGAAGAAAATCCCTAAATTGCAATGGAGAAGATTTTTAATCAATAATTATTTTTATCCTGTAGCTGATACAACTTACGGTCCACAAATTTATACGTTTGAGCAGGAAGAAAGGAAGGCTTTTTATATTAGCCCGCACTTGGGAATTCCCCTTCGCGATCTTCGCTATCATTTTAAATTAAAGTCTACTTTTTTTTCATGTTATCCCCAAGGTAAATTTGTAGTTCTCAATGGTAGAGGGTATGGACATGGAGTCGGTCTTTGTCAGGAAGGTGCTATGCGTATGGCACATGAAGGAATAAAGTATCGGCAAATTTTATCCTTTTACTATGATGGTATCGAATTTGAACATTATTTCCATCGTATGTACTTCGAACAAGACTATTTAAGTCCTTTTGATTTTTAACCCGAAATTCCTGAAAGCATATATCCTGCTAAAATAAGCGGTTGTGCATTGCAATAATGCGACGCTTTTTTCTCATACATAAGCATAGATGTCGGCGTGCAGCGAGAACACCTGAAACCGCTTGTTAAAAAAAGATAAAGAACTCTTTTTACTTGAAAAATCATAATATTAGCCATATTTTAATAGAAATATAAAGTTGAGGCAATGGACAAGGTAAAGATAGAACAGGAGATTAAAACGAAGATTAGAGAAGCATATTCGAGTTTAAAGGATTTAGAGAAAGAAAAAAGCACGGCAAGTGACTCGATGCAGCGTAAAATCGATGAAAAAATGCAGGAATTAGAGTCGAAAAAGAATGATATGGATTCTTTTTACGAAGAAATTCTGAATTCTACTGATAAACACGCCAAAGAGATTCAAAAGGAAGTAAATGAACGATTGAGTCATTTTCAAAATGTTATGGATGATATAAAATCGCACATCGCATCGTAAATAAAACGATGAACCTTTTTAAGCTTAAGTGTTCCATACGTGATCAAATTTTACGATCATTGTTTCAGTTGAAAGGTATTTGATTGAAATGTTATTTCTCCTTCATCCGCAAGCCAATGAAGCAGTTTTTGTAGTTGATTATTATCATTAAGATGGAGCTCATCTTGCAGTGAAGATAAAGAGTGAGGTTTGTCTCCTAACAAATGTTTGATGTGTTCAATGAGTTCTGTCGCTGTGTAATCTGTTTTGCGTTCGGCAAGACAAATATCGCATTTACCGCATGGCTCTCCGTCTTGTCCGAAATAGTTGAGGAGTAAAACCGAACGACATTTTGGTGCGAGAACGAAATTCTTCATTGCCTTGAGCTTGTCAAATGCTACCTTTTTGCGCTGATCGTAGATCGATTGATCAATACGCATGTAGTCGTCTGGTAATCGCTCGTGAAGGAGTACGACCTGAGGTAATTCACTTTGCCATGTGATGTCAATCACCCCGTGTTTCTCGAGATAACTCAATTGATTATTGAGCTCCTTCATAGAAATTTTCAGTCGCTGAGCTATTTTACGTTCCTGAATCGCATAGTAGTAGGAAAAGATGCCTGGATAACTTCTCGATAACAGTGAGATAAGAGGATCGTACTTATCATTTTTGAGTTGAAAGCTATACAATGTTTTATTGTTTACGATAAACATGAGCTTGGTGGGATGGAAAACAGCCTCATTCATAACGATGGAACCATTCATCTCTAAAATCTTCAGTGCATTGTAAGCAGTAATGGGTTCAAAGTTATATTTGCGCACAAATTCCTGAATGTTGAGTGAATAACTCTGATGTGCTCCTGATCCGATGGCAATGCTGAAGAAATTGCACAACGCACGGTAGACCGATTTAATAAATGCGATGGGAGGAAAGGTGCGTTCGAGCTGATGCTCTTGTTTAATCAGGTCTTTTTGATCGAAAAAAGCCATAGTTCGCGATGCCTTGCCATCTCGTCCAGCTCGTCCTGCCTCTTGATAATAGGCTTCTACATTGTCAGGTATTTCATAATGTAAAACAAAACGCACGTCAGGTTTATCGATACCCATGCCGAAAGCGTTAGTAGCCACGATAATTCTGATTTCTCCATTCAGCCATCTTTTTAACTTTTCGCTCCGCTCTGTACCCGATAATCCACCGTGATAAACGCCAGCTGAGAAATTGTGTGCAATGAGTAATTTTGTAACATGTTTCGTGGATCTGCGCGTTTGACAATAGACGATTCCCGTGTGCCCTTTGAACAGGTTGCACGCTTTTAGAATGGCTTTTGTTTTTTGAGGTACTTGATATACTTCATAGGAGATATTCTCACGCGCAAAATTCCCTTCAAAATAACGTGGATCATTGAGCTGTAAATAGGTGATGATATCTTCTTTGACATGTTCAGTAGCCGTAGCTGTAACGGCTATAATCGGCACATTAGGGTGGATGTCGCGCAATTTATAAATCTCCAGATATGGTGGTCGGAAGTCGTGCCCCCACTGGGATATGCAATGAGCTTCATCAATAGCGATCAATCCAACTTTCATTTGTTTAAAGCGTGCAATGAATAGATCCGTCTGAAGTCGCTCTGGAGAGACATAAAGAAAATCAACCTCACCGAACTTTGCATTATCGAGCACAATATCGATTTCTCTACGAGACATTCCGGAGTCGATAGAATAAGCCTTCAAACCTCGTTTTTTCAAGTTAGCCACTTGATCTTGCATCAGTGCGATCAAAGGTGAAATGACCAGGCAAACACCATCTCGAGCAATTCCAGGTACTTGAAAGCAGATCGATTTGCCTCCACCAGTGGGTAGCAATGCGAAGGTGTCGTGTCCATTTATAACACTACCGACAATTTCGCCTTGATTTTTGCGAAAACTGTCAAACCCCCAATATTTCTTTAAAATATCCTCTGCTTTCACGGCATTTAGTTCTAACAACAAAAATAGTGAATTCCATCAGCTGATAACAACGCTGAACTATAATCTGGTCGGGGCGATATTTAACAGTTTTTACTTGTGAAGCCCTAGTGAGTTTTTAAAATTAAGTATATTTGCAATGAATTCGATATTATGGAACGATCAAATATTTCAATTAAGTCAAAGCGAACAGAAAACTCAGAATTAAATCAAGTAGATTGGGACAACCTTCCCTTCGGAAAAGTGTTCTCCGATCATATGTTAGTAGTAGATTATGAAAATGGAGAATGGGGAACACCTCAGATAGAACCGTTTTCAAATTTAAATTTGCATCCCGCGACGTCTGCTATTCATTACGGACAATCGATTTTTGAAGGACTTAAAGCCTACCGAACTGTTGATAATGAGGTAGCTATTTTCCGTCCGGATATGAATGCCAAGCGCTTTGCTGAATCGTGCAAACGTATGTGTATGCCTGAGTTTCCGCCCGAACTTTTCGAGACTTGCGTTCAAGCGATAGTCGATTTTGATCGTGATTGGATTCCAAAAAAAGAAGGATATTCACTTTATATCCGTCCCTATCTGTTTGCCACGGATGACTACATAGGCATTAAGCCTTCTGACAACTATAAATTTATCATTTTTACTTGCCCAGTAGGTGCTTATTACGCTGAACCGCTGAACGTAAAAATTGAAGAGCATTTTACACGTGCAGCAGCTGGCGGTGTAGGAAGAGCCAAAACTGCAGGCAATTATGCGGCATCGCTTTATCCAGCTAAACTGGGTAAAGAGGAGGGGTATCACCAACTCGTGTGGACCGATGGCAAAAACCATGAGTATATTGAAGAATCGGGTACGATGAATATCATGTTTGTCATGGATGGTAAATTAATTACTCCAGCAGAAGATACAGACACCATTTTACCAGGTATCACCAAACGTAGTGTGATTGAACTGGCCAAAGACTGGGGAATGGAAGTCGAAGAGCGCAAAATCAAGGTAGATGAGGTGATTGAGGCGATAAATGATGGTCGTCTGACGGAAGCTTTTGGTGCTGGAACTGCCGCAACAATTGCTCAAATAAAAATGATCGGCTACAAGGGTAAACATTACGAATTACCAGCCGTACCAGAACGTGAATTTTCCAATAAGGTTTTTCATCACCTCGACGCAATTAAGGATGGACGTACAGAAGATAAATTTAATTGGGTCGTTAAAGTTTAAAACCATGAGGTATTTTATCTTTTTCATCCTTGCGTCTGCTTTTTTGAGTGGAGCGTGCACCAAAGTCAATCAAGATAAGGTAGGGAGAATCCTGGTAAAAGGGACCTGGAAAGTTGAAGAATGGGTGGATAAGGAGGAAGAACAAACGGATGCGCTCAGCGGTTATCATTTTAATTTCACTAAAGATCAACTGGTGAATGTTTCATTCGATACTTTGTCATTCAGCGGGAAATGGTCGCTCGACGAAGAAGGTCGAGAAGTACAGTTGAATTTAGATTTTGATACACTACAGCCGTTGAACCAGTTGAGTGAACCCTGGAATATCGTATACGAACAAAAAACAGCAATTGAGCTGAAAAGAACTCAAGACCGCTTGTTTCTCGAGAAAAACTAAGTTGATTGAAGTGGCGACTGGAGCTGTATGATACGCGGGTAAGAATCTTTTATTTTTTCTGTTTTGATCGTATCAATTCTCCATTTCTGTAAATGCGCTTTGTTGTTTTACCATTATTTTTTTGTATAACTTTCAATCGCTTTCGATAATGGGACCACCTTTTTTGAATAGATAGATCACCTTGTTTTTTCAACGCATATTTTTGTTGTCCGTTGTCGTCAAATTTTATCTCTTCCATAATTTTATACTCATCATTTTGATAGATGTATTTTTTTAGCCTTCCTTCCTGATCGTAAAAAAGTTGATATTTAAATGTTTGGTTGTCTGCTGCATCATTAAATCGAACAAATTCGATGGAAACAACATTTTTATCGTCATCATATCGGGTAATTTGTGAACCATAAAAAACAGTATCATTGATGATAGGATAGCGTTGAAATGTCATACGTACTTTCATCTCATCATCGAAAGTGTACATTTTACCGTAAAGGTAGCCCGCTACATAAGTTCCGACGCGCTGATATGTTTTTGTGCGAAGGAGCCAATTATTTTTGTTGACTTTAAATTGTTCTGACCAACTTCCGTGCTTCAGCTGGTGCATGTTTCTTGTGTCAATAGATTGATTGAATCCTGCGTTTCTCAGATCATAGTAAACAGCAGTATCGGATGAAAAATAATGTAGGGAATCATGTGTGTAGACATAGTAACCGTTGACATTAATACTGTCATTTTTCAAATATTGATGATAATTGAGCGAACAATCTACGTTTTCTAGTAATTGAGGTCCTTTAATTTTACGGCTAACTGGTTGATTGTAATGGTTTTGACTACTAAGTGCAAAAGCACCTAAAAGTGATAGGATGAATAGTATTTGTTTCATAGCATGAATTTGACGCGAAGGTACATAAGTTCGTGTGAAGTGGAGTAGGGCAGTAGTTTTTGTAGTTTACTTGATCTTAAAAATGAAACGGTTATCTGCACTTACAAGTGTAAGATGTTCTTGCTGCTTAGACATTGAGAAGGCATAATACTTTCCGTGCATAGCGCAAATATAAAGTTCTTCACTTCCATTATTTTCCTTTTCTTTTTCAACAAGTTCAAGTTGTTTATCAGTTTGATTGTTATAACCTTCAATAACGATTGATTTTTCATAAATTGAAATGTGACCTTCCTCGTGGTAAGTTGCCGTATCTTGATATTGATCGGTATTGTAATCGTATACCGACTCAGTCACTTGCTCATATTTTATGCGTAACTCTTGACTATCAACTTTAGTAGAGAAAAAACTGAGCGTTATGATGAGTATTAAAACGTAATTGCGCATTTTCGTAGTTTTAGCAAATTCAATGCGCCACAAAAATAGGTAAATTATTGAATTAATTGAAATTCAAGGTATTAATTTGACGTAACACCTCTAAAGGATCCGTGGAGTTCTTGACTGTCGCAGAACAGGACGCATTAGAAGTATTTAGAATTTGAGAAATCTTGTTTATCGAAATAGATATGGTATTCAAATAATCCCGAATATTTTATGGAATTCTAAAATTTGTGCATCTTTAAAGTGATATGAAAAACATCGGATATATTCTCCTGTTTTTGTCGGTTGTGTTGGAAGTTAACGCTCAACAAGCCGATAGTCTGTGTATAAGTTTAGGTTTAAAAGATGCGCAAACTGGAGAGGTGCTGGAAAATGGTGAGTTGATTGTTAAAACCGATGAAAAAGCAATTATTTTTCAGGGAAAAATAAACCACGAGGAAAAAATATGCTGGAAAAACGCGTATAACGGTGCGCTGAATATAGTTGTGAATATAGAAAATTACGTTCCGATCGATACAATAATAACTATTGACGGTTCTAAAAATAAACTGCAAAACGAGAAAAAGAGGCATGTCAATTTTTTCTTTGATTTTTCAGGTCAAATTGTCGAAGGGGTAGACATCAATGCTGATCACGGGCCACAAGTTCGCTTTGGTTCTGAACGTCTGAGTGTAAGTGATTATGTGATACTTGGAGAAAAAGAAATGATCTTACTGACATATCCTCAGCGATTAAATAAGGATTGTGAACTAATCTGGCTGAAAAATGATCGCATTTTGGGGCGTCGGGTGTACATGAAAGCAACAAAAGGGTTGATCACCGATTATCAAAACAATAGTTACCTAAAAGCGGTCGATGGTACTTATCGAT
Organism: uncultured Fluviicola sp.; assembly: GCA_964346075.1. GTDB lineage: Bacteria > Bacteroidota > Bacteroidia > Flavobacteriales_D > Crocinitomicaceae > Brumimicrobium. The sequence goes on from CAYFTH010000012.1 coordinate 13,688, forward strand.
TGAGTCTGAGTAGCAATATAGGTCTGAGAGCTATCAACGAGCAAGAACTCGAGCAGACTATTTTACCAATTCTTGATACACTCGGGGAAGAACGGGTCTACTTCTCAAATTACAATAAATTTTATCCGGCATTTGACTATTATATGGTCGATCCCAATGATACTTCTTATGTAAAGGTACATCACCTGGAGGACGAGTTAATGATGGAGCAGTACCGGTCAGAATACAAATGGGCAGATGTTAGAACTAAGTTATGGGCATGGGATCAAGAAGCAGCAACGGGAATCGATCGCGAAGTTTGGGTGGGCGCCAATATTTTCACTCAGACCATTTACTACGATCCCCCTTTGGGTGATTTTTTCCTGATGAACGACAAGTTATTAGTCTTTGACTATTACAATGACCAACTCTATTTTTTTGATGCCTGGAATTGCGCAAAAAAAGACAGCTGTACGATAGATTTCCATAAAGATGCGCGAAAGTCAGGTTGGAAAAAAACTGTTTTGCAGGATCCTTTACGTGATGAATTATATACAGTTTATGATGAAGCCGGATACACTGAAATTGTACACATCAATAAACATACGGGGGCACTGGGAGAACGTCAGCGGCTTCAACATCGATACGTAGAGAATATCAAGATTCATGACGGTAAGATTTATTACATCTACCGCCCTTTCGAATCGCCACAGAAAAAATATTTGTATACCGAATCTATAAGGCGTGATCTGAAATAATGCTATTCACCAAACATCTTAACGACGATACCTGAGGTGTCGGTGTAGTAACCGCGAAACATACCTGCTGTATTAAACGGCATGTGTATTGTTCCATTTGTGTCAAGTGCTATGATGCCACCTGTTCCTCCTTTTTGATCGAGTTTGGCAATTACTGAATCACCAGCTTCCTTCAAGTTATATTGCTGATATTTGATACGTGCAGCTACGTCGTATGCAATGACGTTCCTGATAAAATATTCACCATGACCAGTACTCGAAACACCGCATGTGTTATTATTGGCGTATGTTCCAGCACCAATAATGGGGGAGTCTCCAATACGACCGTATTTTTTATTGGTCATTCCGCCCGTTGACGTACCAGCAGCTATATTTCCATCTTTATCGAGAGCAACAGCACCCACTGTACCATATTTATGATCTTTAATAAATGGATCCAGAGCGGCATGTTTCTTTTTTTGAAGTTCACGGAGTTGTCGAAGCCGGCGATCAGTAATAAAATATGCTGGTTCAACGCGCTCGAGTTGTTGCTCGTCCGCAAATTGTTGAGCACCTTCTCCTGATAATAGCACATGTTTTGAATTGATAGAAACGAGATAAGCTGCCAAAATAGGATGTTTGACCGTCTGTATTCCAGCGACAGCACCAGCTTGATTCGTAGCGCCATCCATAAATGATGCGTCGTGAGAAATCGTTTCGTCATGCGTCAATACGGCTCCCACTCCAGCATTAAAAAGTGGACTATCTTCGAGTAATTGTATAGCAGCTACTACGGCCTCACTACTCGTGCCGCCATCGTGAAGTATCGAATAGCCAGCTCTGAGCGCGTCGGATAATTTTTTTTCATATGCCTTTTGCTGTGGCTGAGAAATATTCTTTCGCAATATAGTTCCAGCACCTCCATGGATAACCAGTCGCGGTGATACTTCTTTTCTTTTCAGAGAGTCTTTCTTAGGGGTGTTTTGATCAGTTTTTTGGTGTTTATTTTGCTGACACCCCATCAAAATGGCGATGAATAATAAATAGATACCGTAGCGCATGTTTCTTTGTTTGATGAGGCCTAAAAATAACATTAATTGGTCATCTATGAATGATCACACCGATAAACCAGTAATCTATCGTGATCAAAATGACTGATAAAGAAAGGGGTTAAATGTCATTTGCAAGGCTCAGTAAGGTCTCGTGGTCAATGTTGTGCGGACCATCAAACGGTATAATTTTGATTCCTGGAATTTCTTGCTGATATTGATCAATAATGGACTCAAAATGTTCCTGAAAATATTGATCTTGTTTTCCAATAATGAAGTAGTTCTTTGAAGACTCAATTCTATTTTTGTCTTGTTTCGCTTCTAAATCTGGCGGAAAAACACACGCCCACAAAATAAAATGATCCGCACGAAAAGAATTGCGGGCATGCCAACGGGAAGCAGTAGCTCCACCTTGAGAAAAGCCAAGCACCACCCGTTGATCAAAAGTGTAGGTGTTTAAAAACTGTTCACTCAATTGATCGAGGAAGTGGTGGTTGTCCTCGATATCATCTAACCGCGCTTCTTTAGTCATCCAGGAAGCACCAACACGACCACTTGTTCCTTTGAGGTAGAAACGATGCATTCCTTCGGGAGCTACCACAAAGTGCTTGTCCGGATCGAGTACGTTGAATTTACGTAAAAAATAAAATGCCAGCTGCCCGTAACCATGCAAAACGAACCAGATGTTTTCTGCTTTTTCGGGATTGCCATAGGTATAATACCGAAACGTTTTTGTTAGCTTAAGTTTTCCTTCCATTTGCGGATTGTTGTTATAACTGAAGTTGACTGTTCGAGATGTGGAGCGTGACCGCAATCTTCAATCAGTGAAACCTGAGCCGAATTTATTAATTCTGCGATTCCTTGAACCTGTTGGTCAGTTCCATATTGATCATCCTTTCCCTGAATGACGAGAGCTGGCGTATTCATTCCCCGAATATCATCAGAAATGTTCCAATGCTTGAAATCCTCATTTAACCATGTTTGTCCCCAATTGTAGAAAAGGTGCTCCGTTTTGGCGCCGTGATAATATTCCAGTCCCTTTAATTTTCCTGCTTCGAAAGCATCGATGGCAGGTCGAATACCCGCTCGCGTTTCTCGTTCATTCATGTAATGTGCCGCCATCGTCACAATACCTTTAACCTTTTCTGGATAAGCAGATGCATACAAGAGTGCATTCGTTCCACCATCTGAATGACCAATAATTATGATTTCACGGTTCGCTAAGACCTCCTGAATAAAAGCAGGAAGTATGTTTAACGAGAAATCATGCAAGTAACGATGATCCCTTATCTTCGGATCTTCAGAGGAAAAACCATAGCCTGGCAGCTCCAGAACAATTCCAGGTAAATCCAATGCTTCAGACACCTTCTTCGGAAAGTCTTTCCATTGCGCGATTGAACCTATAGCCTCGTGCAGAAAAAGCAAAACTGGAGACTCTTGATCGATAACCCCGATCGTTTGATGGGCTATTGTACCGAATGGGGTGTCAACCCAATGATAATCCATCGATTGATACTGTACTTTTATTAAACGTGCTATGTTTTTTGGATCAATAAACCCAATCGGATGAATCATGGAAGGAACTTCAAAATAATGCCCCTTAGGTAAGGTTTTCGCAATAGCGATGCTTTCTGACTGTGATATCATGCGATCTTTCCCGCCTCTCGTAATACGTGTTGGAATACTCAGATCTCGTAATCGGTCTTGATTGATGACTGGAGAATGACCCAACGCTTCCATGAAAGCGGATGTCTTTTTTACCAATGTTGGTAAATAGGTGCCATGTGTTGTCAGGAGATAATCGTAAAATTCAGGAACGCTTTCTTTGAGTGTATTGATTTCGATACGCTGCATTTCGATTGAAGCTTGAGCTGGCGACCAGTCGAATTTCGTTCCTTGAGTGATGATACCTTCAATGTTTTTAGGATCTTGCTGAGCAGCAGCAAAAGCAAGGTAGCCACCCAGGCTGAAACCATAGACCACCGCTTTACCCTCTTTTTCAATAAAGGTCAAAAAATCATCCACAATGGCTTCGATGTTGAAAGGTACATTGGTTGCTTTCTTGTTTCCGTGATGTGGGATTTCGTAGCAAACCGCCTCAAAGAATTGATCCAAATAAGGAATAACAGCATCAAATTCGCTGGCATTTCCTAAAGCGCCGTGAATGAGAATTAACTTTTTCATCACAAAATTTTACACCTGAAAAGAGCGTTTATTTAATTCGCTCTACATACTCACCTTTTCGTGTGTCCACTTTAATTTTTTCTCCAGTATCAATAAATAAAGGAACGCGTATTTCTGCTCCGGTATCAATAGTAGCTGGTTTGAGTGTGTTTGTTGCAGTATCTCCTTTTATACCAGGTTCAGTATAAGTGATTTCAGCTTCAATATGCATGGGTAAATCGACGAGTAAAGGATTCTCTTCTTCAGCGTGAAAGGTGATATCACATACCATTCCTTCTCGTAAATATTGAGGCTGATCGACCATGCTCTTAGGGATCATAACTTGCTCGAACGTTTCTGTATGCATAAAATGATAGCCTACACCTTCTTCTTCGTAAAGGTACTGGTAGGGTCTCTTTTCGATGCGAACGACGTCGATTTTATGACCGGCAGAAAAGGTGTGGTCTAACACTTTTCCTGATTCGATTTCACGCATTTTTGTCCGCACAAAAGCAGGGCCTTTACCTGGTTTGACATGTTGAAATTCGATGATTGACATGAGTTTGCCATTGTGTTCCAAACACAGTCCGTTTTTAATATCTGATGTTGTTGCCATAGTTTCTGTTTATTGAGTTTCAAATATAAAAAGAAACCGATAAATGATAGCATTGAAACTACGTGTATGAACAAGAATTTATCACTTTTCTAATTGCGAATGTCACTCAATTCGCTTGAATTGAATCAAACTTGTGCTGAGAAATACAACGGTAATAGAACTTAGAGGCATTAGTATCGCAGCAAAGAGTGGAGTGACATATCCCATAAACGCAAAGGTGATTCCTACTGCATTATATAGCAATGAGAAATAAAGGCATATTTGTAAAGCGCGCTCTGCAAATTTACCAAATGAGAGAAACTGAGGTAAAGACTGGATTTTTTTTCCTTTGATTATGGCATCGCACTTCGGAGTGAACCGAAATTCGTCCTCAGCGACACTTATACCGAGATCAGCAGCTTCTAAGGCACCAGTATCATTGAGTCCGTCGCCTACAAAAAGCACTCGTTCCTCATTATCTTTTAAGCGTTGAATAAAGGAGCTCTTATCATCTGGATGCATTGAAAAGTGCATATCTATGAGTGATTTGACTGGTTCAAATAATGCGGCATCTGAATCATGATCACCAGAAAGCAAGGTCAATCGGTAACGGTTAGACAACGTTTTTATGGTGGACAGCATATCCCTTCTTAATTCCGATTGAAAGGAGAAAAAGCCCATAATTTGGTCATTAATCTTTAAAAAGCTACCACTTTGATCGTTTGACTCAGCGCCGACAAAATGGGCATTTCCTATGGCGATAGTATCACCATTTTCTGTGATACCCGATATGCCACGTCCTTTTTCCTCTATAAATTCCTTGATGTCGGTAACGCGATCGGTCTTTTCGATTAAATAGTTCGCAATACTCTTGGAATAAGGGTGTGTAGATTGCCTCGCTAATTCCAGCACTGCAGGGGCAAATGCTTTATAATCTCGACCGTTATATCGTACGCCTTCTAATCGATCGCGCGTTAGTGTGCCCGTTTTGTCAAAGACGATATGATCGATGTTGGCCATCGATTGAATGTGACTGCTGTTTTTGAAATAAAAACCATTCCGTCCAAGCTTTCGCAGAGCGTTTCCATATACAAATGGAAATGAGAGTGCCAATGCACAAGGACAAGCCACCACTAATATGGCTGTAACGATGTCTACGATTTGTGAAGGATCTATAATTGCCCACACTATGCTGGCCATTATTGCCAGTATTCCAACTCCAATCAAAAAGTATTTACTGAGTAGGTTTTCGCGGTTTTCTAATAATCGTTGAGTTCTTTGATCCGTTCGGTTCCAAATACTGGCAAATTTACTTTGATTTGTAGTCGAACGAATCTTGATGAGTACCGCTGTTCCGATTAATTTGGAGCCTGCATAGATACGGTCGCCTTTCGAAAGTGAAACAAGTTCAGATTCACCTGTGATAAAACTTGTGTCGATAACAGCTCGTTCTGCAATGAGTTCTCCATCACACGGTATTATTTCCTCGTTAAATATTCTGATAACATCATCTGTTTGCAGCGCATCAATTTGTACTATTTCGTCTTCATCGTAATTTGCTTTAATTCGATGAACACCTAATGGAAAGTAGGCTTTTGGATCATTGTCAAAAGATAAACTGCGATAAGTGCGTGACTGAAACCATTTACCGATGAGGAGAAAGAATACAAAACCTGTAAATGAGTCAAAATATCCAGATCCTTCCATCTGAATAACGGTGATTGCACTTTTTGTAAAGAGTACAATAATGCCGAGCGCAATAGGAATATCTAAGTTTAATTGTCCGGTCCGAATAGCATGATAGGCAGACTTTAGATAACTCTGTGCTGAATAAATCAAGACAGGAATGGCGACCAGCAAGGATAAATATGCTGAGAAATTTCGAAATGCTTCAAAGGATGCATCAATACCAAGATACTCTGGGAAGGTCCAAAGCATGACGCTACCAAAAGCAAAGGCTGCAACACCGAGTTGTAAGAGTAGATTCTTATCATACTGTGTGCGCTGGTTTTCTTTTTGGCGTAGTTCAGGACGGTATCCAATGCTACTCAATAGTGCAGCGACTTCTGAAAGTTGGCGCTCCTTCTTAACGGTCAGTGTCAAGGTGCGCGCAGTAAAATTAGCTTCGCTATTAATGATTTCAGGGTCTAATTTCTTTAAATGTTCCAGTAGATATATACACGAGCTGCAGTGAATAGCCGGAAGAAAGAAAGTGACCCTGTATATGGTGTCATTTTGAAAACTAACGAAGTCTTCGAAGATCTCGGGGACGTCGAGTGCGGCAAATTTAGACTGTCGAGAAGCATCTGGTTTTACACCACTTTTTTCGTTGATTGCGTAGAACTGATCCAGCCCATTTTCTTCGAGAATTTCGTAAACGGTTAGGCAACCGTTGCAACAAAAATGTTTGTCCGCTTTACTTATAGGTTTACCAATTATTTGATCTCCACAATGATAGCAATCCATGCATTTATCATTTAAATCGAACGACTAAAACGTTGTTCCTTCTTTTCTTTGTTATTATAGGGGTCGAGCGTCATACAAATATTACGAACAAAAGGCTTCCCCGCCCGCGTAATGATTAATTTTCGATCATGCATAACGAGCAATCCATCATTTACAAAACTACGAAAAGTGGAATCAAAATGACGTAATTTATCTTCAATTATAGAACCAGGTTCGTAAGTTGTTTCGAAACGACACATGAGCTCCAGAATATGAGTTTTAAGTGTGGCATCTTCATGACTGTGAATGTGTCCTTTGACGATGGGTAACTGCCCAGCGTTGACACTTGTCTGATAATCCTTGATATCCTTGTTGTTCTGGGCGTATCCAAAATCATATTCAGAAATGGCAGAGGCTCCGAGACCGATCATGCGATCTGTATTGCTGGTTGTATACCCCATGAATGTTCGGTTGAGATCCCCTGATTCCATCGCTTGAGCTAATGGTTCTTGTGGAAGCGCAAAATGATCAAATCCAATTTCGAGATATCCTGCGCTTAGTAATCGCTCTTTGGCTCTTTCATATAGCGCTCGTTTATCTTCAGCACCTGGCAAATCACTTTTAGAAAAACCACGTTGCCCCGTACCTTTAACCCAGGGAACATGTGCATAAGAATAGAGTGAAATGGCATTTGGCCGCAACGTTAGCGTATGATCAATCGTACTTTCTATATCTTCCATGCGTTGACGAGGTAAGCCAAATACTAAATCGTGACTGATGGTTTCATAACCCATTTCTCGCGCACTTTCTGTTACTTCCTTAACTTGTTCATAAGATTGGATCCGATGAATGGCTTGTTGTACATGAGGACTGTAATCCTGGATACCAAAACTTACCCGTCGGAATCCAAGTTGGTAAAGGGTCTCCAATTGCTCTTTAGAGGTATAGTTTGGATGTCCTTCGAAGCTGTATAAGCCGTCCTCTTTTTTGTTTTTCATGATAGGGGATAACAGTCTTTTAAGCTCATTTGCACTGAAAAATGTAGGTGTACCTCCTCCTATATGCACTTCACTTACAGCAATAGAATCTCCATTTAACTGTTTGTAGATTTCCCATTCTTGCAACAGGCTGTCGATATAGGGAGCCTCGACACTGTGGCGCTTGGTAATGTATTTATGACAACCGCAGAAAGTACATAAACTCTCGCAAAATGGTAAATGTATGTAGACGCTCGTGCTGTGTGATTTTTTGCGTTCTTTATCCATGAATAGAGCCGTGAACTCTTCTGGTTCAAAATTATTCCTGTTCCAATCGAGAATAGTAGGGTAGGAGGTATATCTCGGACTCGGAACGTTATATTTCTCGATGACTTTTTTACTCAGCATTATTGCTCATTTATTGCAAATATCGCAAAGCAAGGATGATCAGTAAATGAGAAAAATCAGTTTTTAACGTTTTTATGATCACTGCAGTTGATATATCATCGTGTTTTACTGATTCCGTTCACTGAGCATTGTGTTCAGTTTTTCACCCCCTTTAATACCAAAATCCAATGTTCGAATAGGGAAAGGAATCATAATATCGTTGGCATCGTAAGCCTTTTTAATAGCAATAATCGCCTCACTCTGTGACTTTAAAAAGTTGAGTTCTGAACTGAATTCGACCCACACCATTATGGTGAAATTAATACTACTGTCTCCATAGGCGTGGAATACCAATGACGTTTCCTTATCATCGATTTTTCCGGGAATAGCTTTTACGGCATCAACGGTAATTGATCGAACGCGTTCTAAATCTTCACCGTAAGAGATGCCGACTTCGAGATCAATACGTTTCTGACCGTAAGCAGAATCATTGATGAGTGCATTTTGAAACAACTCTTTGTTTGGGATAATAATTTGTTGCCCCTGAAAAGAAATTATTTCCGTTGTACGGATATTGATATGTCTGACAATTCCCCGATGATTGATACTTTCGATAACATCTCCAACTTTAAACGGTCGTTTAGCAGCCATGAGGAAACCAGAGATGAAATTGGTGGCAATGTCCTGGAAAGCAAAGCCGAGCGCTAAACCAATAATACCAGCCCCAGCTAGTAATGAGGTTACTGTTTTTTCAAGGTTTAAAACGCTTAATGCCACGAAAGTGCCCACGGTAATTGTCAGAATATAGGTTATTTTAGCCAGTAAAACACTCAACGATTCATTATTGATGGAACGTTCGAGAATTTTTTGCACTATCTTACTTAGCAATTTGGCAAGAAAATAAAAGATAATGAGTGCCAGAAAAGCAAGTATAAAATTGGGTAGCATACTTACGAAATTTTCACCCCAATGGGTTACTTTTTCAACTACGAGATCATAATATTTAGAGAATTCCATCAAACAGATTTTCAATTATGTTAAAAATATAGCTTTTTTCTAATCCCAGGGCAGTAATTCTGTATGTTTTTTGTGCAGATTATTATTCGCTTTATTCCGCTGTATCACGCGCATGATGTTGTTGAGATAAGGTTTCTTTGTATTGCGCGATAAGTGTACACCAACGATTTGGCGAATGGGAATATGATTTTTTACGGTTTTAAAATAGTCTTTTCTTTGGGAGAGGTAGGGCAAATAGTTTTTGGGAACTAACGTATATCCTCCTTCCAGTTCCACCATCTTTAACAATATATTTAAGCTACCACCTTGATAATTCCACTCATTGCTCTGCGGTGTTTCCAGGTTGCAAAAGTTGATCATCTGGGTCCTCAGACAATTCCCTTCACTCAACAACCATGGGCGTAGAGCATTTAACTGCTCCTGAGTTAACTCTCGCGTTGATTGATCCGGACTGTATATGAGTATTTCCTCATTAAACAATACCTGACTCGTCATATTGATATCCCGTAGCGGACCAGCCATGATTCCCATATCAATTTCCTTTTTGTCAATGGCTTCTAACAGGGAAGTCGACTTCAGTTCTATAATATCGAGTTGAATGTCACCAATTTCGCGTTGCCATTTGGCATAGAGTTCCGGAACCAGATACCCGGCAATCGTTGGTATAATACCCAGCCTTACTTCTGCCTTGTAATTGCCTTTGGTTTGTTCGACTAAATTCTCTAGACTATTATAGGAGGTCTCAATTTCTTGCAAATAGGGAAGTAATTTTACACCGAATTGAGTAAGTGATAAAGGATGGGTGTCTCTGTCAAAAATTGTATTACCTAAAGCTTCTTCTGCCTTTTTAATTTGCATAGATAGGGTGGGTTGTGTTACAAAACACGCCGTTGAGGCCCTTTGAAAATTTTTATGTTCTAAAAGACTGAGAATATAGCGGACTTGAGCTGGAGAAATCATTATAGATAAAATTTATCCAAATATAAGAATTATTGATTATACTTATAGGGCAGTACTCATTATATTTGCAATGTCGATTCAACGCAAAAGTTGTGTTGACGGCTATAAAAATTATTTTAAGAACAAATAACTAAAAAACAATTACACATGGCATTAGTAGGAAAAAAATTCCCAAGCATTGAAGTAGATGCAATGAATGAAATGGGGGACACTTTTAAGTTGAACATTTTAGAGGAAGCAGTAAAAAATAAAAAGAAAGTTGTTTTATTCTGGTATCCGAAAGATTTCACGTTTGTGTGCCCAACAGAACTGCACGCTTTTCAGGAGATGGTTGAAGAGTTCGAAAAGCGCAATACTATGGTGGTTGGTGCTTCTTGTGATACACCAGAGGTACACTTTGCGTGGTTGAGTACACCTAAAGATGATGGTGGAATTCAAGGTGTAAAGTACCCTATCTTAGCGGATTCAAATCGTAACCTGGCGAACATGTTGCGCATTTTGGATATTCAATCAGAAGAATACAATGAAGAAACCGATTCTTTTGTTTACGAAGGAGATAATGTAACTTTCCGTGCGACTTACTTAATTGATGAGGAAGGAACAGTATTCCATGAAGGAGTTAATCACATGCCACTTGGACGTAATGTGAATGAATTCATTCGTCTCATTGATGCTTACACGCACGTTCAGAAAAACGGTGAGGTTTGTCCAGCTAACTGGGAAGAAGGTAAAACAGCTATGGATGCTTCACGTGACGGAGTAGCAGATTATTTAAAATCAAACTAATTATGGCTTTTGAAGAGTTAAAAACAGACACTTTGCAAGAAGTGGTCAACAGTAACGATACTGTTTTGGTGCAATATGCTGCTGGGTGGTGTGGCAACTGCCGCATCATGAAGCCAAAATTCAGAAAGTTTTCTGAAGATCATGAAGAAGCAAAGTTTATAGTGATTGACGCAGAAAAAAATCCAGAATCCCGTAAGCTTGCGAAAGTTGATAACTTACCGACTTTCGCTGGTTTTCGAAATGGAGAATTAGTCAATCAGACACAAACGAATAAAACAGAAGTATTAAAAGAATTTATCGATGAGGTTACCAGTAATTAAGCACATATCGAATTTTATTGAGGAGAACGATGAGGATTTTATCAATGAAACCCTCGAAACACTTGAGCATTTGACAGAATCATCTGCAATGAAAGATGAGGAACTCGATGTGATCGGTGAGTTAATCTCAAATATGTACGGTGCAATAGAAGTGAATAAAATGATGCGTGATGAAGGACTCTCACAGAAAGAGGCCTCAAAGCGCTTCATGGATCGCGTACTGGGATCAATCGATAAATAACTTTGAACCACTTCCAACTTCACTAGAGGTTGTCCGAAAGGACAGCCTCTTTTTTTTGTATGCACGTTTGTTTATTTCCATTAAAATAGCGAAATTGCATCGAAATTATAATTATTAGACACTATGAAAAAACTATTACTTTCTTTAACAGGCGCGCTGAGTGCTGTTTTCTTGTTTGGCCAAACGGTCAGCAATGAATATTTGGATGGAGCCATTTGGTTTCAGCTGAGCAATGATGGAGTGCGCACGGAACAAGCAACCCTGGGAGGTGAAGCCGAAAAAAATGGATGGAATATCCAAAGTCTTGAAGCGTACAAAACCATCAAGGATTATGGCATAAAGACAATCAGGAAGGCATTTCCTAATGTTGGAGATCCAAAATTAGATGACATTTATCGTTTAGAGATACAGGATGCATCCAAAGTAATGGATGTTATTCAGTTATTGGAGCGCGATGAAAGTATCAATTATGCGGAACGCGTACCTTTTTTAGAAAAGACTTTAACACCTGATGATCCCGACTTCAACGCATCAACACAATGGGCTTTGTTTCAGGTGAATGCTGAACAAGCTTGGAATGTTGCTACAGGTTCCAGTAATGTTACAGTTGCTATTGTCGATGACGCGGTGGAAATAACGCACAGTGATTTATCTCCTTCGATTTGGGCAAATTCAGGAGAAATAAATAATAATGGTACTGATGACGACAATAATGGATATATAGATGATAGCAAAGGTTATGATGTAGCCGATGATGACAATGATCCCAATCCGGATACACCAATAAACAGCTATGACCATGGTACACACGTAGCGGGTATTGCCGGAGCGGCCACAGATAATAATGATGGAATAGCTTCTATTGGATTTGGTATTGAAATTATACCAGTGAAGTCTACAAATTCTGCATCTGCAGTGACACACGGTTATGAAGGTATTATTTATGCTGTAGCGGCTGGTGCTGACGTGATTAATATGTCATGGGGTGGTAGCGGTTCAGGTACTACAGCTCAAAATATTATTTCTTATGCGGACAATTCCGGAGCAATATTAGTTGCAGCTGCTGGTAATGATAATGTTTCCACTATTTTTTATCCTGCTGGATACAGTGAGGTACTCGCCGTAGCATCTACAACTACGGGAGACAATAAATCTTCATTCTCTAATTACGGTAGCTGGATTGATATTTCTGCACCTGGAAGCGGAATCTATTCTACTGTGCCGGGTAATGGTTATGCAACTAAGCAAGGGACTTCAATGGCGAGTCCTATGGTAGCTGGTCTTGCCGGCCTGATGCTATCAGAAAATAGTACGGTTACTCCAACGGATGTTGTGAATTGTTTATTATCGTCTGCAGATGATATTGATGGCGCTAACCCCAGTTATGCCGGTGAATTAGGAGCTGGAAGAATTAATGCCGAAGCAGCTATGAATTGTATGAATGGATTGACAGGTAATGCTCCTGTAGCGGATTTCTCAGCAAATTCAACAAATATATTAGAAGGAGATAACGTTATTTTTACCGATCTTTCTAATTATAATCCGAATAGTTGGAGCTGGACATTTAACGGTGGTACACCGAATACTTACACCGGTTCTACACCACCCGCAATAGTTTACAATACAGCAGGTACTTATGAAGTATCGCTCACGGTCTCGAATGGAAATGGTTCGGATACGGAAACAAAAACAAGTTACATTAATGTTAATGCTTCGACTGGTTGTGATACTATTACCAACACGGAACCAAATGACAATGTTAGTGAATGGACTTGGGGAGCTCCGAATGGATATATTCTTGGCCATAATTATACTAAAGTTCAGTATATAGCAGAGGAGTTTACCAATGTTGGTCCAACAAATGTGATGGGTGCTGAGTTTTACTTTACTGAGGGTCAGACAAACGATCCAAATGCATTCATCTCCATAAAGGTTTGGGAATCAAATGGAGGAAACCCTGGAACAGAATTATATTCTGAAGATGTCTTAATCGAGGATATTGGTGCAAATATCAATGGGAATAACTTTACTCCGAACTACATTAATTTTGATCAGGCTGTTCCTGTAGGAACAAATGATTTTTTCATCGGCTACGAGTTGTATTATAGTCCCGGTGATACGGTTACTACAGGAGCAAGTCAGGATTTAACACCCAATGCCACCAGAGATAATTCATTATGGTACTTTATTAATGCTTCTGATAACCCGCTTAATTTGACAACGGGATGGCAGGAAGTGAGTAATATTGGAACAATAGAGTTAGCGATGCACGTTTATCCCCGTATTACTGACACTCCACCGACAGCTTTCGTAACTGCGAACCCAACAACAGTTTGTCAAGGGGAATATATAACTTTTGATGGCTCGCCATCTGCCAATATGGACAGCTGGGAGTGGAACATCAACGGTTCTTCAAACCCTAATCCAACTGGAATAAATCCAAGTGTTATAATGAGCAGCACGGGATCGCACGACGCTATCCTACGCGCATACAATACTTGTGGTTTCTATAATGAAGAAGCTGTAACAGTAACTGTTGAACCGACTCCAAATGTGGGGGTGACTGCCACAGCAGATACGATCTGTCCTGGAGGTAATGTTGATTTGACTGCGTCAGGAGCGGGTAGTTATGTTTGGTCGCCGGGAGCAAACCTCTCTTGTACGAATTGTGCCAACCCTACTGCAACACCTACACAGAGTACAACTTATGCGGTGGAAGGTACAACGGGTAGTTGCTCTTCTGAATCTTATTACGAGATTGTAGTGGATAATTCGGCACCAGCAGCTGACTTTTTAGTGAGTCAGGATACCGTTTGTGAAGGTGATTTACTCTCTGTTAACGGAGCTTCTTCTGACGGTGGAGTGAGCTTTGACTGGGTATTCACTGGTGGAACGCCTGCATCAGGTGTTGGGTCCATTTCTTCTACGACTTATGACACGCCGGGAACTTACACAGTGGAATTAACTATTGAAAACGCGTGCAACGAAACGGATAATGTAAGCAAAGACATTGTCGTCGTATCTGAGGATGATTGCGTGAACGGTGTTGCTGAGGATAATAGTTCTAATTGGACATTGTTCTATGCACAGGATCAAGATAAGGTAATCATTGATAACCCATTAGTAATCCAGACGAACGCTTATGTTCTGAATACAGCGGGGCAACGCGTAATCCAGGATATAAAATTAAATGAAGGATTCAATGGTATTGCGACGGGTCAATTATCTAAAGGCGTTTACGTTGTTCATATTTTTAATCAAAATGGACAAGCGATTGAACAACTTAAGTTTGTAAAGTAAAATCGAACACTATTTTTTCGATAATAAAAAGAGCTACTTCAAAGTGGCTCTTTTTTTATTGGGTTTAATTTGATGAAAGGTATTCCTATTTTATTTGATAATCTGCTATGATTCAAGCTCAATTTCGTGATAGCAATAAAGCTATGTTTAAGGGTTGTGGGTGTTTTTAGCTTTTTTTATGAGTTAAAAACTTGTGATATGCGCTTTTTTATCTTATATTTCAAGAGAATCATAAAATTAAATGTCATCAAGTTAGTAGGAACAGTAAGAAAAAGTAGGTTTGAAAATCGGTATCATCCGAATATGGGACGTTTGTGTACACAAGTGACGCGGATTCAGCGTCATTTCCTGGGAATACCCTACAAAACATTACATAAATATCGCGAGACCTACAGTGGAGAAATCAAAGACTGTGGAGATTGTAAGATATCGCGAGTTGAAGAAAAATAAATACTTAAACGCATCAATATAAAAAAGAGGAACGGTTCTGGTCGTTCCTCTTTTTTTATTGATACCATGCTCTTTAAGGTTTATAAAAAGGTAACTTTACAATTTCCGCTTTTAATTTTTTCTTACGAACACCGATAAAAATTTCATTCCCCTCCTTTTTTAGTGAAGTTGGAATATAACCCAAACCTATTGGTTTATCAAGAGAAGGTGACATCGTACCCGATGTAACTCGACCAATCGTATTTCCATCAGCATCCAGAATTGGATAGTCCTTACGCGGTATGCCTTTTTCTTTTAATTCAAAAGCCGCTAATTTGTGCTCGACACCTTCCTCTTTTTGCTTTTTGAGCGCTTCACTATTTATGAAATCTTTTGTGAATTTAGTGATCCAGCCTAATCCAGCCTCTATAGGTGATGTTGTATCATCGATATCATTGCCATAGAGGCAAAAGCCCATCTCTAAACGCAATGTGTCTCGAGCACCAAGTCCAATCGGTTCGATGCCATCTTCACTACCAGCTTCTAAGACTGCATTCCATACTTGCTCTGCTGATTCATTCGGTACGTATATTTCGAAACCACCACTTCCCGTGTATCCCGTCGCTGATATAATCACGTTAGGACAACCGGCAAAATCACCAACCTCAAATGTGTAAAACTTGATATTTTCAAGATCGGTATCGGTTAGTGACTGCATGGCGTTTGCCGCTTTTGGACCTTGAATTGCCAAAAGGCTCCATTGTTCCGATGCATCGATGAGTTCGGCGCCAACATCATTGTGTGATTGAATCCAATCCCAGTCTTTCTGAATATTGGCTGCGTTTACAACAAGTAGAAATTCATCTTCTTTCGTTTTGTAAATGATCAAATCATCTACTATTCCTCCGCGTTCATTGGGCATGCAACTATATTGAGCTTTACCCACAAAAAGCTTGGAGGCGTCATTACTACTAATTTTTTGTAGTAATTCCTCAGCGTGCGGACCTCTAATGAAGAATTCACCCATGTGTGATACATCAAAGACACCAACGGCCTTTCGAACCACTTCGTGTTCGTGTTTGAGCCCCTTGTATTGAACGGGCATGCTATATCCCGCAAAAGAAGTCATTTTAGCTCCTAACGCTTCGTGTATGTGAGTAAGTGCTGTACTTTTCATGGTATATTATGCTTTATGTTATAATTAAAAGTGTAAAATTAAACAATCGTGAATACTGTCGATTGGAAAGTCGTAAAGATTTTCCGCTTTGATCGAATTGAACACTGTCATTTTTTTTTGTAATAAATTGAAAAATGCAGTGCATCAATTCTGCATTGAATACGTGACATTGATGTTAATGATGATTTTCTTCTCGATGAACAGTTAGGACCTTCTCATAAGCCCGTCTGGGACTCCCGTTAATCAAAACCTCTCCACAATAGCTATAGCCCAGTTTATCAAAAATGCTCTTCATCGCAGGATTATCGAAATTTGTATCAGCTTTGATGCTGCCGATATTCATTTTTCGTGCATAATCATGTATACATAGAATGAGTTGTTGAGCATAACCTTTTCCTATAAAATCAGTAGCAATAGCAACGCGGTGGAATGCAATAAAATCACCTTGGGTGATCCATGCACCATCGATATTGTCATACTGGGGCTCATCGTTCATTGTCACAGCGGTATAACCGATAATTTGAGATTTTTTTGTCAAGATAAAACCCTGTTTTTGTGATATGTCTGCTTCTAAAACGCTAAGGTTAGGATAACCGTCTTGCCACTGATTGCTGCCATCGGCTTTTCTGCGTTTTATTGCAGAACGCAGTATTTCCCAAATTACCGGAATATCTCTTTTCTCAGCAGGAATAAATTCGCAGGACATGACTACTTTTTAGAGTTGCCGCGAATGTACCAAAATAATATTTTTCCATCACCATAGATTATTTGTAGCCGCTGTGATTTTGTCTAACTGGTTTTCGCTATTTTTGAGCGCAATGCGTTGGTTTGACTACATATTAATCCCGTTTTCCTGGGTTTACGGAATCGTGCTGTGGATTCGTAACTTTCTTTTTGATAGGGGTTTAAAAAGTTCTGAAAAGGTAGACGCTACTATTATTTCGATTGGAAACTTATCTGTCGGAGGTACCGGGAAGTCACCACACGTAGAATGGCTGGCAGAGCGACTCATGAGTGATTATCATGTCGCCATCCTTTCGCGAGGCTATGGACGAAAGTCGAAAGGGTTTGTAAAAGTATTGACGACTTCGAAAGCACACACTGTAGGAGATGAGGCATTGTACTACAAAACGCGTTTTCGAAATGCAGTAGAAGTGGCAGTGTGTGAAAAAAGAGTAGTGGGAGCGAAACGATTGCTCGCTGCTCACCCAGGGATTGACATTATTATCTTGGATGATGCTTATCAACATCGTTATTTACAACGTGATTTGAATATCTTGCTCACCGATTATGCCCGTCCCTTTTATCGTGATTATGTTCTCCCTGCGGGGCGCTTGCGCGAATTCAGAAGTGGAAAGAAACGTGCTGATATGGTAGTGGTCACCAAATGTCCCCATCATTTAAAAGAAGCAGATAAGAAGCAGATGGTGACGCAGATGAAACTAAATGCAGGGACTCCTGTCTATTTTTCTTCAATTCAATACGGAGAAATGATTCCTTTCTCCGATGGAGTGACATTTGAATTACCCGAGAAGATATTACTCGTTACAGGAATTGCAAATCCCCGACCACTGGAAGATTATCTAACTAAAATTGCGGATGTAACAACCCTTCGATATAAGGATCATCATGATTTCACTGTGGGTGAAATTGAACACATTCACAATTTATTTGATACATTTGCAGAGGAACAAAAATGCATTATTACAACCTCAAAGGATTTTGTGCGATTAAAGAATAGTGCATGTGAGAAGCTCATGGAGCATTATCCATGGTTTTATCAGGAAATAAGTTTACAATTGGATCAAGAAATTTCGATAATCGAGCAAATAAACAATTATGTTGAAGGAAATAAATGAAGCAGTAGCATATTTAGAGCAGCAAACCGATGTACAACCTGATTTAGGAATAATTCTCGGTACCGGATTGGGTGGACTCGTCGATGAAATTTCGATCATAGAAACCATATCTTATGAAGATATACCACATTTTCCCGTTTCAACGGTTGAAAGTCATAGTGGAAAACTGATTTTTGGAGAACTCGGTGGTAAAAAGGTAATTGCTATGCAAGGTCGATTTCATTACTATGAGGGTTATTCTCTGAAAGAAGTAACTTTTCCTGTACGCGTGATGAAACAACTGGGTATAGAGCGACTCGTAGTAAGCAATGCTTCGGGTGGTGTAAATCCGGATTATGAAATAGGTGAAATCATGTTGCTGAAAGATCATATCAATTTGTTTCCTGGAAATCCATTGATTGGGAAAAATATAGATGACCTGGGACCGCGTTTTCCAGATATGAGCGACGCTTATGATGTCGATATGATTGCTTTGGCAGAAAAGATCGCACAGGAGAACGAGATAAAAGTGGTGCGTGGTATTTATGCTGGGCTCACGGGTCCAACGCTTGAAACACCTGCAGAATATAAGATGATACATATTTTAGGGGCTGATGCAGTCGGTATGTCAACTGTTCCGGAAGTAATCGTAGCTAGACATATGGATATTCCGTGTTTTGCAGTTTCTATAATTACCGATCTCGGTGTAGCAGGTAAAATTCAGAAGGTGAGTGTTCAGGACGTGATTGAAGTGGCAAGTCGTCAGGAACCAAAAATGACGAAAATTATTAAACAATTGGTAGCGCGTATCTAACAGATATAGAAGTGAATAAGGATAGAAAAAGTATGAAAGAAAATTACGAAGCGGTAATAGGACTGGAAGTGCATGCCCAAATGTTGACGCGTACGAAGGCGTATTCTAATGATATCAATGAATATGGAGCCCGGCCGAACACGAACGTAAGTGCTGTTTCTCTTGGTCACCCGGGAACGTTACCCCGTATGAATAAAAAGACCATTGAATATGCTATAAAACTTGGTTTAGCGCTCAATTGCGAAATTGCAGAACATCAACATTTTGCCCGCAAGAATTATTTTTATCCAGATCTTCCCAAAGGATATCAAATCACTCAGGATACGACACCTATATGCATTAATGGTCACATTGATCTCAAAATGAAGGATCAACAAGTCAAACACGTCGGCATTACGCGCATACACATGGAGGAAGATTCCGGAAAGAGTATTCACGATGTGGATGTTCACGATTCACTTGTCGACTTGAATAGAGCGGGTACTCCTTTGTTGGAAATTGTAACGGAACCCGATTTGCGATCAGGTGATGAAGCCTATACTTATTTGACTGAAATTCGACAGTTGGTTCGCTATCTTGATATATGTGACGGAAATATGGAGGAAGGTTCGCTTCGTTGTGATGCCAATGTTTCTGTTCGCAAAAAGGGAACTCAAGCATTTGGAACGAAAGTAGAGGTAAAAAATATGAACTCCATACGAAATGTTCAGCGGGCGATAAATTATGAGATCGAGCGTCAGATTGAAATGGTTGAAAATCAAGAAGAAATTGCGCAGGAAACGCGTTCTTTTGATGCTGTGAATATGCGGACGATTGCTATGCGTACCAAAGAAGCAGCCAATGATTACCGATATTTTCCTGAACCTGATTTGCAGCCTTTACACGTTACGCAAGAAGATATAGAATCGGTTCGTAAAGCAATGCCCGTCTTGCCTAATGCATTATTTGAAATTTACACCAATTCATTGAACCTGTCGGAATATGACGCATCTAATATTATCGCTTCTAAACCAATGGCGATGTATTTTGAAGCGCTGCGATTACATACATCCAATTATAAATCTGCAGCCAATTGGATGAACGGTGAAGTACGTTCTTACCTGAATCAGCAAGGAAAAACGATTGAGGAATTCCCCTTAGAACCACAGCAAATTGCAGAATTAATTGGTCTGATTGATGAGGGCGTTATCTCAAATTCACTAGCTACACAAAAGGTGTTTCCTAAAATGCTGGAGAAAACAGCTGCTTCTGCCCGTACAATAGCGGAAGAAAATAATCTTATTCAAGATTCTGATGAAGACTCAATTGCATCCACAGTTGAAGACGTATTAAAGCAACATCAGGATGAAGTTGATCGTTATAGAAATGGAGAAAAGCAGTTGGTTGGTTTCTTTATGGGACAAGTGATGAAAAAGTCAGGTGGAAAAGTTGACCCAAAGGCTGCAAATAAGATGATTAGAAAAAAATTAGAAAAATGAAATCAGTTATAAGCATATTATTTTTAACGCTATTTTTAGTTGCTTGTGGTGAAGAATATACGCCAGATCAACGAAAAACGGATAAGACATCGGAAGAAGCCGCAACACCTTCATCGGATGATCAGAAGTTTCGAAAAGATCCGAATCTGGATCCAAATGTAGTCGTTGCTGGTCAGATTGAAGGAGGTGCTAAGACGCCGCTCATCGTAGAAGCCAATACGAATCAGGGAGCTGTGATTATTGCCAAAGGCAACACAGATGAGCAAGGTAAGTTTCGCATACAGGGAAATATTGAAGATTTTGGACTGTATCAACTGCGTATCGAAGAAAATGTTCCCAAGGGTCAGGAACCCCGAGTTGTTCCGATGACATTAGTGCCTGATGATTCTGTCTATATTGATTTAACGTTTAATAATTTCAATCAGTCGGCGCACTATTCCGGAACAGAGTGGTCGAAACCTTTAAACCGCTACATGAAGGAAATGCGCACGTTTGTGGATTGGCAGAAGTCCATTGAAAATCCTCGTCAATACGATCAACAAAAGCTGATGAAAATGGTCATGAAACAAAAAAAGCCGATGGATGATTTTATTGTCAACTTCATTGAGGATCAACCTGCTAACCCAGTAAATATATTGTTAATGACCAATTTAATGCCCATGATGGGGTATGAAAACTACGACGAAGCACAACTGGAAGTTCTTCAGAAAATGTACCGTGCCTACGAAGAAGAATACCCTGAACATCCAATGACCAATCAGGTAGGCAAGCAAGTAACTCAAGTAGAAAACGATTTAAAAGAGTTTAAGTCGTTCAATGAAGAAAAGATTGCACCTGAAATAGCCATGGAAAATCCACAGGGTGAAACCATGAAATTATCAGATCTTAAAGGAAAGTATGTGCTGATCGACTTTTGGGCTTCCTGGTGTGGACCTTGTCGGAAAGAAAATCCAAATGTTGTGCGTCTCTACAACAAATATAAAGATGAAAATTTTGAGATATTCAGTGTTTCTTTAGATAAAAATAAAGAAAAATGGAAGCGCGCTATTAAGGCGGATGGTCTCGTCTGGAATTATCACGTCAGTGATCTGAAAGGATGGGAATCAGATGTTGTGAGTACATACCAGTTTCGTGGAATACCGCACACTGTGATGGTTGATCCTGAAGGGAAAATTATTGCAACGAAATTGAGAGGACCCTCTTTGGAACAAAAATTGAAAGAACTTTTCGGAAAATAATAGTCTATGCGATATTTACTTTTTAGTTTTATATGTTTTGGTTTTACGTTGAACGCACAGCAGTTTGAAGTCGTTCTCAAGGGACAGATTTTTAATGCACCTTCTAATGAAGTGAAGGTAGTGCAGAATAAAGGAGATAACAAGGACACCATTATTGATAGAATAGCCTTTGATGAAAAAGGAAATTTCGACCAAAGTATCACCTTGAATGATCCTGATTATTATGCACTTCAATTAGATGGTGAACAAAAGATTAATCTCGTACTTCGTAGAAATGATACGGTGGAGATTTATGGAGACGGAAAACAGCTTTTTCTTCACTCAAACATTGTTGGTTCTCCGGCTTCTGCCGATTTAAATGAATTTTTACGCTATAATTATCAGTATAAAAAAGAGTTGGATTCTGCGAATCAATATTTGCGCGAGAATCAAGATAAAAAGAAAGAAATCCAGCAAGCTTTTCAAACTACGTTCAAAGCTTTTCAAGGTAAAAAGAAGCGTTTCATTGGAAAGCATCCCAATTCTCCGGCCCTCATAGCCGTATTACCAGCACTTGACGTAAAGAACGAATTTCCGCTCTATGAGAAAATTGTTAATGGCCTGGAAGAAGGGTTTGGAGAAAGTCCGACGGTTCAGCGTCTCGTCAGTGAATTTGATGAAAATAAAAAGAGAATGAAGGCGCGACAGCCTATTGCAGCTGGTAGTGATGCAAAAGAAATAACGTTGCCAAATCCTGATGGGGATACCCTTCGCCTTTCAGATTATGAGGGTAAGGTTGTTTTGCTTGATTTTTGGGCCTCTTGGTGTGGACCTTGTCGAAGAGAAAATCCCAATGTAGTTAAGCTCTATGATAAGTATCACGAACAAGGATTCGAAGTTTTTTCAGTCTCTTTGGATCGCAACAAGGAAAAATGGAAGGCTGCTATAGAAAAAGATGATTTAAAATGGGAAGCTCACGTCTCGGATTTAAAATATTTCAATTCTAGAGCCGCTCAAAAATATAATGTGTCATCCATTCCTTTTACAGTGCTAATCGATCGTGAGGGAAAGGTCATTGCTACGCGATTGCGCGGAGAAGCATTGGAAATGAAGTTGGAAGAACTTTTCAATGATTAGAGAGCGATATGGGGCATGAAAGAAAGCATATATATTTTGCCTCAGATTTTCATTTGGGCGCACCCAACGCCCAAGAGAGCAGGAAACGTGAAAAACGTATTGTCAGTTGGCTGAAGTCCATACAATCCACCGCCAAAGCCATCTATCTCGTTGGCGATATATTTGATTTCTGGTTCGAATACAAGGAAGCGATTCCTAAAGGTTTTGTTCGTATTCAAGGCGCAATAGCTGAACTCGTTGATGATGGTGTAGAAGTTCATTTTTTTACCGGGAATCACGACATGTGGATGTTTGATTATTTTGAATCTGAGATAGGTGTGACCATTCATCGAGAACCAATCAGTATTAAAGCACAGGGTAAAGAGCTTTTTATAGCTCACGGTGATGGACTAGGACCCGGGGATCGTGGCTATAAATTCATCAAGCGTATTTTTTCGAATCGCTTTTTTCAATGGTGTTTTGCGCGACTTCATCCCAATTTTGGTATTTCCGTAGCTAATTTTTCTTCGAGAAAAAGCAGGGCAGCTACTGGAGGTGATGATGAAGTATTTCTGGGTGAAAAAAATGAATGGCTCGTACAATACGCACAATCTATTCTGAAAGAGCAACATTTCGACTATCTTATATTTGGCCATCGCCACTTACCTTTGCGTATAAAGGTTGGTGTAGAAAGTTTTTATTATAACCTGGGCGACTGGTTAAAATACAACACGTATGGGGTGTTGAGTGATGGGCAATTCAAATTAAAGTCGTTTCCATCCAACGAATTATTCGATTTTGACGTCATCCAAAAGTAAGAAATTCAAAATTTGTACTTAACTTTAGTCTATAAATTTAAATCTACGCAATTTAACTTGTTCAATTCGAATAGCTAAAAAACATAAAACATGAAAAACTTATACCTGGTTGTACTATTGATGGTTCCGCTTGCTTTTTCTTCTATCACTCAAACCCAAAATTCAGCATATACTGCAGTGGGTAAAGGGGTAGCTACGACATTTTTGACGGACTACCAAAGTTTAGGGATTAACAATTCCGCACTAGGATGGGGGACAGGGTATGAAGGAAAAAGGTTTACGATGGGAACATCTGAATTTTCCGTAGGTATGTCCAGTCCAACTCTAGATAAACAACGACTTCAAAATGCCTATCAAGCTATCATGAATCAAGTGAATGATAACAGCACGCCTTTCAATTACCAGCAACAAGTTGACGCAGCTCGCGATTATGCTGATGCGGGAATAGCGATCGATGCTAATTATAATTGGTTTGGAGCTTCTTTTCAAGACGATAAATTTGGAGGTATAGCTGTTTCTATTACTGAAAATTATAATTGGTATTCGCGCTTAAATCAACAAACTTCTGATTTGGTTTTTCGTGGTCGTACATCGGGTTACTTTGATTCATTGGGTATCGCTATAAACGGAGATACATCGACAATAGCCAATTCACCGAATATATCTGACGATACGCTGGCGGCCGTATACAAAGGATCTTCCAGTGATCCGGAATCGCTGAGCGGAATTACCAACGGTTCGCGCATCAAGTTTTCCTGGAACCGCTACTACAATTTCGGATACGGAAGAAAATTATTTGGTCAAGATAGTACGTTTGCGCTCTATGCTGGAGTTGGAGGACGTTATATTCAGTCGATGGCTATGTTCGATTTAGAATCAGACGGCAATGATATATCGGTCAACTCTGCTATTTCACCATTTTATGATATCAATTATGGAAATGGTTCTAACCAAAATAACGGAACATTACCAGAGGCTGTTGGTAAAGGTTACGGAGTAGACCTATCCGCAAGTATGATCTTGTTGGGTAAGATTCGATTGGCCGCTTCTGTCAACAATATTGGTAATGTGACGTATAAGCAAAATGTATATAGTGTGCGCGACACAACAGTTGCAGAAATGACGATGCCTGGCTTAGAAGATGCTAATATACCAGAAGCCATGAACGCCCTCAATGAGGATGGTGGATTGCTCAACCTTGTGGGGGAAGAAGAAATTGTTGTCAGTAATGCTGCGAACTTGCGTTTGGGGGGAAGTATCAACTTCAACGATAAAGTGCATGTAGGAGTGGATGTCGTGGCTCCTTTTAATCGCGAAAACCCAGGTAGTTTGCAAAATCCTGTTTACGCTGTGGGAGGTGATACTCGACCTGTGGAGTGGTTACAACTCAGTGCTGGCTATTACGGCGGAGGTGTTTACGCCCACAATATTCCTGTAGGGATTAACTTTATTCTTGGAGGTGGACGCTATGAAGTAGGGGTCTCCTCTAGAGATGCACTTTCCTTTTTCATGGATGATGCGACGAGCTTATCAGCAGCCTTCGGCTTTGCACGCTTCCGTTTTTAATCCAGTGATTCCTGGGATTGAAAGACTCGTTCTTGATTAAACGACGCGTTGAGTCCAACCCTTTTGATGGTTCAAACGTGATAGTAATAGCGGCCGCTGAATGGTCGATGTCAAAAGCATTCAAAAACGAGTATGGTCTTTTTCTTGTTCTTTCTTCTTGTAATTATGATCGCTGGTTGGATCTTAAGGCGCATAGAGAAAAAGCGGCTTCCTTGACGTTCAATTAAAATTTTCGAACTTCCCTGTATTTTCCCATGCGCAACATGCGTTGAATGATCATACGATCATCTTTAGCCTCAGATGTAAGCGTCACCGCCGACTTCCACGATTCAATTGATCCGTCGTCATATTGCTTGTTAATAAATCCATAGCCTCTATAGGTTCCACGCTCTACTAGTATCACACTAATTTCACCTTCTTTTCTGCCACGGTCGATAATGAAGAAATTATCCAGTTCAAAGTGTAAGGCTTCCAGTAATTGATTGACTCGCTCATTGTAGCTATCAGGAGATTCTTCACCAACACAGGCTCCGTAACACTGTTTTGTATGATATTGGAAACAAGCACCTCGGGAGGGGTATAAACCCAACAATTTTTGACAAAGTTCATACTTCTCAAAAACGTAGTACAGAAATCGCTGTGCCTCCTTTTTACCGCTGAATGTTGTAAAAGGTAATTCTTCTTTGCGTTTCACATGGTCTACATGCAGGTGCAGATAATCATTGCCATCTTTGAAAGCATACAGTCCAAAAGGAAACTTGTCTTTACGCAACGCACGATTATAACGAGGTTGATACTTCTTGATGAGCGTTGATTCTCTTAAGAGAGAAATGACTTCTGAACCGAGAAGTTCAAATTGAATATCCGCAATTTCCTCTCGCATGCGTATCGCCTTTTTAGAACTATTGTTTTTTAAATGTTGCTTGACACGATTTTGAATGTTGCTGCTTTTTCCGATATAAATGAGCTCGTGCTCGGAGGAGTAAAATTTGTAGACACCCGTTTTTTTGGGAAGTTCATCAATTACGCTGATATCCAGTCCGGGGTGTAATGACTTCGGTTGTATGTCACTTTGATGAAAAGATATGAGATTGTTAGAATCTTGTTCCATGAGATGATGGAACAGGTGTACCGTGGCAAGAGCGTCTCCTTTTGCGCGGTGTCTGTTTTCGAGATGGATCCTTAGGGCATTGGTGAGCTTGCCAAGGCTATAAGAACTGTGTCCCGGAATTACATAGCGCGACGACCGGACGGTACACAAATGCGTCGAACGAAAATCATAACCAAGCGATTTATATTCATGTCTGAGAACATTATAGTCGAAACCCACATTATG